>JBEPYD010000564.1:0-2941 GCA_041641575.1 Bacteroidales bacterium | reverse complement strand
GGGCAGCATACATAGACAGTCTGGGTTTTATAGAAAAGGGATACCTGGGTGAAATAGCCCGCAACAAATTGGCACTTGTGGCGCCGATTGTTGAAAATCAAAAATCAGCAATCATTGACAGCAACATGGATCTTATGGCTTTGCTGGCAGGTGAAAGGTTATCCCTGGGAGATCCGGCACATGTGCCGGCGGGTCAATTTGCTGTTGAGGCTTTGAAGTATTTTGGATGGCAGGAGGTTCTGGAAAATCAGATACTGCCTGCAAAGGACGTACGCGCTGCCCTGATGGTGGTGGAAATGGGTGAAGTGCCGCTGGGTATTGTATACGTTACCGATGCATTAAAATCTGAAAAAGTGCAAATTCTGAATGTCTTTCCGGAAAAAGCGCATAAACCCATTGTTTATGTGGCCGGTATTTGCAGGCTCTCTCCGGCATGTCGGGAATTTTATGCATACCTGAATGCAGCAGAAGCCTACCCGGTGTGGGAAAAATATGGATTTGAAAAATAAAAAATATGTTTGAGCTATTGGGGTTTAATGAGGCTGAAGTTAATGCCATCATACTGTCGCTGAAAGTGGCCCTATATTGTGCACTTATATCTTTACCTGCAGCACTTGGGCTTGGTTATTTGATGGCAAGGCGTAATTTTTTTGGCAAACCTTTGGTTGAAAGCATCATTCACCTGCCGCTTGTGCTACCCCCGGTTACCACAGGCTATCTGCTCCTGCTATTGCTTGGATCTCAAAGCTTTGCAGGCAAATGGCTGTATGCAACTTTTGGTATTAAACTTCCCTTTTCTTTTGAAGCAGCGGTAATAGCCTCGGTTATAGTATCTTTCCCTCTAATCGTTCGTTCAGTGCGCACGGCGATGGAAATGGTAGATTCGGGCCTTGAAGATGCTTCACACATGTTAGGAGCAGGTAAATGGCGTACCTTTTTTCGCATTACTGTACCCCTTGCCTTGCCGGGCATTGTTTCCGGCACCATTTTAGCATTTGCCCGTTCATTGGGTGAATTTGGTGCCACCATTACCTTTGCCGGAAATATAGCCGGCGAAACCCGCACCCTGCCCCTGGCCATTTATACATACATGCAAGTGCCCGGAAAAGAGAGCGAAACCATGCGCCTGGTAATGGTTTCTATAGTAATTTCTTTTTTGGCTATGGTAATTTCTGAATGGTATGTAAAAAAAATGAAGCATGACAGAAGTTGACATTCTCCTGCACCGAAAAAATTTTGATGTTGCTATTCAGGAGACATTTGCCGATGGCATTACCGGTATATACGGGCCCAGCGGATCCGGAAAAACATCCCTGCTGCATGCCATTGCCGGGCTGGCGCATCCTGCCAAAGGAAAAATAAGAGTAAACGACATCCCTCTTTTTGATGCAGAAAGAGGCCTTAAACTGGCTGTAGAAAAGCGAAATATTGGATATGTATTCCAGGAAGGTCGTCTTTTTCCACATATGACGGTAAAAAAGAACCTCCAATACGGGATGAAGAAGAAGGCTGCCGGCAAAATAAGCTTTGATGAAGTTGTAAATATGCTCAATCTCGAACATTTGCTTAACAGCAAACCTTCGCGGATATCGGGGGGCGAACGGCAACGAACGGCACTGGGGCGCTCGCTCCTCTCCTCGCCTCATATTTTGCTGCTCGATGAGCCTTTCTCTGCCGTTGACAGCAACCTGCGCCAGCAGATACTGCCCTTCATCATGCGTATTCAGCAGAAAGTAAACATTCCTATTCTGGTGGTAAGCCACGACCTGCCCGACCTGTTAAAACTAACCAACCGGCTTTTTATTATGGAAAACGGAAGATGCATTGGGCATGGAGATTACTACCAGCTATTGAGAAAACCGGATATTACAGGAGTATTTTCAGGTCATGCACTGGTAAATGCCATTAACATAGAGGTAGCAGCCATTAGTCCCAGGGAAGGCCTTACCCATCTTACCTTTAAGAAAGAAAACAAGGTAGTGCACGTAAAATGCGAGAAGAGCCGTCAAAAATATCAAAAAGGGCAAAACATAAAAATCTTTATCAATGCTGATGATATCGCCATTTCTCTTCATCCGCTGGAGCACATTACAATTCAAAATCAGTTAAAAGGCAAAGTCACTCACATCACTAAACAAAACGGCACAATATTTTGCATTGTAGATGTAGGATTTCAGCTGGTAGTGGAAATTACCGGGAATTCTCAGGAAAAACTCGGCATTACACAAGACTCTGCTGTTTGGTGTCTGTTTAAATCGGTGGCAATAGATGTAGCGGTGTAAACTAGTGATATGCCCGTGGTTCTCAATTAATACAAATGTTTTAAGATCATCCCTCCGCTATAAAGAATCCATATAAATAGACCTTAGAATTGTTTTTATTTGCATCTGGAACGTTATAAAATAAAAGTCAATGCCTATATTTATAAAACTAATTGTACTTCTATCTATTCATAAATGTATTGCAATGTCTAAAATAATTTATCTCATTTTTTTCTTCACGGCAATAGGTGTAAATACAATTGCACAGGATATTTATACCATAGCACTATCCCCCGCCACATTAGAATTACCCGGCCGGAATTTTTATATAGATGAAGTTATTGATGCCCGCACTCAAAAGGAATATATTGGTATTATAAGCAGAGAGTATAATTCTGAAAAATCTGAGTTGCATTTTTCTAAAGACCCGGAGACAGCCCTGCTTATCTTCTTTTTAAAATCTTATCCAAGAGAAAATCACCAGAAACCCCTTCAGATTAAGATAAATGTATTGAACCTCTCTGAATTCAGTAATGGAAATAAGAAGCAAATCACTGTGAAATACAAAGTTGATTATCTGTATCAGAATAATATCATTTACCATGATGAGAAACTCATACAAACAAGTTATAAAAATAATGATACTGTTTTTCAGAAAAACATTCAAATGGCACTTACAG
>JBEPYD010000563.1:0-2947 GCA_041641575.1 Bacteroidales bacterium | reverse complement strand
AGAATAACTTATGTAATTAAAGTTTTTATATTTATTTGTTTTTGTATTATAGAAGAATGACTTTGTATTGGGTAATTCCTCTGTCGAAAAGTTATTTTCTAAAAGTTTCTGAATTAAAGAACTGATGTTTCTCTCTTCATTTAAGCTTCCTTTTAACGAAAGACTGAAAAAAGCAAAATCATTCTGTGTATTGAAAAATGAATTCCCTGCATGTTCAAGAAAATTTTCATAAACCTCCTTACTAATTATATCTCCAAATAAATTACTCAAAAATGGGTGTGCACATTTTTTTTCGTTAACTAAATCAATTAGGGCACTGTTAAGCCTATGGTATTCATTCAGCTCATGTCTTACAATTGCTTCATCATACTTTTCTATAAAATTTAAACATACAAAAGGTGTGATCCCATAATTTCCAAATAATTCAGGACTAGTATAATTTATACCAAAGTTATTTTTAAGTGAAATAATAGTGTCAATGTCAATACCAAAGTATTTACGGTATTCATAATCTGGAATAACTTTATAAATACCATATATTTCCCATAATTGAATAATTACTTTTGCAACCCTTTCAGGTATTCGTAATGTTGAAATTCCTTTTTCTATGAATATTACTTCAAAAGAAATATCTTTTTCAATTAAATATTTTAATACACCTGTAAATAGAACAAGACCCTGATTTGAAATCCATTCAATTTCCGTCAAATCAAAATAGATTTTGTCAGTTTTACCAGATTTTATGTAGTTATAGATTTCTGAAATGAATTCATCAATTTGTAACTCTGAAAATTTTGTGCCGAATTTAATAGTCATGAATGGAAAGGTTTGTGGGTAGATTGCACTCTTTTGCAAATTTTGGTTTGTAAGTCAGCCTGTGCGATTTGCAAATGTGTGCAATGTGCGTTGGCTTCACAAACTGTCCCGAAGGGCAGAAGCGGGCTGGCAAAAACTAATTTTTTCTTGCACCAGCCTTCAATCAAAGAGACAATATTTTCAATCTTTTTTTTCAAATTTTATTATCAGGTTTCAATGTTCTATTCGGTCTTTTAGCCTTGCACCACAACACATCCATAAACCCATTGTATTTAGTGTCCATAAAGAACATTGTGTTTATGCGCATTATATGTTACCTGTTTTTTCATCGTAACTGCTTGATTTAACACACATATAGAAAATCTTTCTATATGTTGTTATCCAAATAATTTGATGAGAATAAAATCCCTCCATCACTTATTTCTCAAATATATGTATTTTATATTATTAATTGGGAACAAAAACGGTATGGCAGTGCCAATTCTGCATGAAAGAATCCTGAGACCTTGGCTACGCGCCCCGGGAGAGATTGAAAAGAAACTGGTCAAATGCAGGAAAGGAGTACTGCAGAACCTGTCCCGATAGCAAAGCGTATCGGGAGAAGCCTATCAGTCCGTTCCTCTATAACATCATGTTACATGGGCTGGATACAGTGATGAAAATATTGGGACTAAGATTTATACGCTATGCCGATGATTTAAGCATTTACTGCATGTCTCTGCAGGATACATTGAAAGGAACCAACAGTTTTTCTGGATTTTTTTACTAGAATACGAACCCTTCACCAACTAAATATTCCAAATATGAAATTGGTTCAGTTCTTTATCCAATCCTTTGGCATTGCCTGAGAGCAGCTGCAAAAAATCCCAAAAGCCTTTTCCATGATTTTTATGACGAATATGTGCCAGCTCATGCAGGATCACATAGTCAATCAGATGATCAGGCAACTTCATAAGGTGTAAGCTCAGGCTGATATTATTCTGAAAAGAGCAGCTCCCCCAGCGTGTGCGGGCATTACGTACCGTAACACGCCCCACGGGCAGCTTATGCTGCGTGGCGAGTTCCAATGTACGTTTCGGGAGGTAAGCCCGTGCTTCAATGCGCCAGGCCTCTTCCACTGCCTTGCGTATGGTTCGTTGTACTTTTTCATGTGTAACCGGTACACTATCCGGATACCAAACTTTAATATACCGGTTTGAAATGGAAATTTTCAATTTCTGATAGGGGTGTGTATGCAATTGCAAAAGATGAAACCGGGTTTTAAAAGGCACCTCTGGTTTAAATATCACCAGGTTCTTATTATTAATGCGCTTCTGCGTTTGCCTGATCCAGTCAAGTTTTGATTTAAGAAATTTTTCGGCCTGCGGAAGGGTGGCGCCCACCGGCATGGTAACCCGCACCTGTGCACCAGGCTTTAAAGTAATTCTTATATTACGGGCTCTTTGACTTGTAGTGTAAATAACTTCACCTATGTCTTTTTCCACAGTCCTTTTTAAAAGCATAAGATTTTTTTTGCAACACCTTAAAAGTATGCCAAAATTAAATTGATAATATCCTTATATTCCATATATTTGTTAACCCTTAGTGATTTTTTTTCAACAGAAACTTAAGAACCTATAAAATATTTGAATGAAAACCCTTATGAAATCTTCTGTTTCGCGCCTGATTTTTTCTGCGCTGTTTGTTTTTTCCTGCAACTTTTCATTTTCTCAACAACCCTGGACTCTTGAACAATGCATTGCCTATGCGTTGGAAAACAATATCCAGATAAAGCAGCAGCAAATTAATACCCGCATCAATGAGAATAATTTTGAGCAGTCGCGACTCGATTTACTTCCTGACCTTAATGCCAATGGCAACACCAGCATTTCTTATGGCCGGGCCTTAGATGAAACAACTTATGAATTTACTGAAGATGAAAAAGTTTTAACAGTTAATACCTCTATTCGTAGTGATGTTACCCTATTCAGCGGGTTACAACAATTGAATACCATTAAGAGCGACAGGTACAGCTGGCAATTGAGCCTTCAAAACCTTGAGACGCTAAAAAATAATGTTTCGCTGAATGTGGCCGCTGCATACCTGGAAATCCTTTTCAACCTCGAATTACTTGAAGTTGCACAGGAACAGG
>JBEPYD010000562.1:0-2947 GCA_041641575.1 Bacteroidales bacterium | reverse complement strand
CTTCAAAAGTATTTCCATCAAATAAATAAATGGTATCTGTTTCTACAACAGCTACTTGTTTCTTATCTCCTCCAATGCCACATCCGTAAATTAAAAAAGTAATTAGTAATGTGGTGCTAATAAAACGTATCATTTTTAAATAATTCATGTAAAATTAAATTTTTGTATTTGTTATTCAATTGCTTTTTCAGAATGGGAGTTTACGAATAGAATTGTACCGGTTTTCTCATAGCCTTCAAAAAGTAAATGCTTATCATGTTTTAATTTATCACCACGAAACCCAACCAGTGTAAGCGCGGCATTATTGCTCTTTTCATTGATAATTTCTTTAGGTGAAAGATTTTCATCCTGCACTATGATTTCAATGTTTTTGCTGCTGATGGGCAACCTGCCACTAATAATCAGCTCATCCAGGCGCTGACGGGCTTTATCTTTATCTTCTTCTTTGCAAATATTAAATATTTTTATCGGCGCATGTTTCCATACCGGATGACCTGTGATAATAAAAGCCAGTAATATCATCATGTTCGAATTTTCATTATCGCTTGCCTGAATCCATACGTGCAGTCCGTTTTTATAAATCATACTTTTTCTGCTGGTGGCCAGAATACATACGTCGAAATTCCCTGCTGCCACCAGTGCAAAGTTATCTACAATATCAACTACACCTTCAGGATTTTCTTTTTCATATTCAAAAATCACCATGTTATTCTCCATACCTGCAATTCCGGGAACCTGTATAGCTTGTGCAATTGCCGAAGTGTAACTGGGTGATATGATGGTATCAAGATACACATGATTTTCTTCCGTACCAAACTTTTCAATCAATTTTTCGAGTTCCTCCTTTGCCACTTTTGTGGTTGTTTTGGAATAATACCCCTCAATGCGGTGCAGGTAGGTGCCAAAACCGTACTTGTATGATATCCAGCTTAGCAATTCAAAGCTGCTGTTGCGATCAAAAGAATGCTTGGAGATACAGATGGCACTTGGCCGCCATTCTTTTTGCTGGTTACGGGGCGATTGTTTTTGCAGGTAAACCTGCAGGTTCCGGTTTACCTGGAAGAGGGCATTGGCAAAAATACCCTCAAATCCTTTGCGTTTCTTATGAACTTGATTTATCACCAGGTACAGGATTGTCATTAACACAAGTGCCACAACAGCAAAAGGGGTATCAATTTTAAACATAATCCATATGCTGGCCACAAATCCAATGAGGGAGATGAGCCAGTTCGATTTAAAACTGGGCCTGTAGGAAGGAGAGGATCCAAAATGGTTTAGGAATGAAATCAGGCACAATGAACCGTATGTTACCATAAAAAACATGGATATGATTCTTGCCACGATATCTACGTTGCCAATGGCAACAATAACAAGTGCAATTACACTTGTAACAAGGGTTGCATTGACAGGCTCCTGATCAGATTTTCGGCCACGGGAGAGCCAGTAGTTTACCTTGCGGAAAGGAAAAGAACGATCGTTAGCCAGTGCTTGTAAGGTGCGTGGTGCAACAAGTATTGATCCCAGGGCCGAGGAAATGGTAGAAGCCGCAAGGCCAAGCGGAATAATTATAAATCCCGCAATAGCAATGTCGCTCATGATAAGCTGCTTACTCATAAGTTGTTCAGGGGTAGCGCTATTGGCTAATTTATATGCAATTAAAATGTAAACAATCATACCCACCACAGTAGCCATGGTAGTCCCCAGCGGTATGGATCTGGACGGTTTTTTTAGGTCTCCGGAAAGTCCTACACCTGCCGTCATGCCAGTAAATGCAGGAAATACGATGGCGAAAATTACGAAGAAATCCCCGGCATTACGGAAATCAGCATCCAGTATACTTAAGGTATTGGCAGATTCAACTGTTTTCCCAAAAAAGAACAACCCAAGGCTGATAAGGAGGATAACAACTACAACATATAAGAATTTTACGCCAACATTTGCACCTTTCTTGAGAATAAGGAAAGCCAGCAATAACATGGCGGGAATGCTTATGGCCTGTCGGGGAAGCATAAAATTCTCAAACCGGTTGTTTACATAAGTGAAAACCGCTTCAAACGATTCTGTAAAGGCAATGATGTAAAAGGCCACACTTATGGCCTGGGAGAGGTATAAGGCTATTCCAAGTGTAGCCCCTATATTCATTCCAAATGAGCGGGAAATGATAAAATATTCTCCGCCCCCTTCAACCCGTTTATTTGTAGCAATTTCTGAAATGGCCAGGGCAGTGGGTATGGTTACCACATGTCCTAACAGAATAAGTATGATAACACCCCAAAATCCAATAGTTCCAACTGCCATTCCAAAGCGCAGGAACAATATTGCCCCCAGGATGGTACTTAAGGCTGTGAAAAAGACAGGTGCTGTTCCAAAACCATTGGATTTTTGTGCCTTCATAAAGTTAACTGTTTGAGATAAAAGTACAACATTTTTCTAAACCTGACACAATATTGCTCCGGACCCGATAAAATTTATGAATCCCTAAAAAACACAGTTATTTAGCCGCAAAAACACGATAAAGAATACAAAACCTTAAAGAGGAGCGTAATATTTCAATAGCTTTAAATGCATCGATATCCCTTAATAGTTGAATTTTTAGATGATGCAGTACCTAATTCTCCGGCAGATTTTTTATTTGGGATTCACCTTATATTTTGGATCAGTGGCGAGCATGTAACGATGCTCTCCGGCAACATTTTTTACATTTGTCCACCGGCCACGCCACCATTCCATTTCTTTCGGCTTCTTCTGCACAGGTTTTCCATCAATTGTGCTGGGGGAATTGGAATTTTGTAATATGGAAAAATCCTTAAAATAAATAGCAAAAGGTTGTTCCTCCCCATCATTAATATTCCATAATCCCATGGTTACAATTAACTTATCAGGTTTTAGAGAAGCATAACTTCCATCTTTTTCATTAAAGTTGTTATAATCCTCTGCAATATTCAGG
>JBEPYD010000561.1:0-2952 GCA_041641575.1 Bacteroidales bacterium | reverse complement strand
AGCGTGGTGGAATTTAAAGCCAGGGCTGCAGGTGAATAAATTCGCTGGTATTCATGTTCATCTCTTTCCACATCTGTGGCAGTGGCCGATACTTTAATATCAAGGCGATAAAAAACAGCCTGTGCCTCAAGATCGTAAATTTCAAATGCAAAAACCTTCCATCTGCCACCATCCATCTGTCCGGGGTAATAAAAGCCAGATTCATCCTCGTACAAAGTAGGTCCTTGTACCCCCTGCTCAGGTGATTCTGATACATAGGTGCCTTTCATCAGGAACTTCATTCCGGTTTTGCTGTAAAACCTGGCCATTTGCTCCATTGTCAGTGGCCTGTTAGGGTCAATAATATAACGGTAAAAATCATCTGCAAGGGAATCAAATGGAAGTACATTAAAGCATCCAATCTCGTTCATATTCTCGAAAATTACCCTGTTGGCGAATGTTGAAAAATGATAGTCGGGGTGCTCGAAAGGCATAATGACCATATTTTCTACCTTTACAGGAGAAAGCGGTCGGCTGGGAAACTGCGTGTACTGAACACGCGTGCAACTACTCAAGAACAGGCTGCCAATCAGGAAAACCCTGCTGAAAGCTTTTATCATATACTTTTGATTAAACTAAACGCTGTTGCAAAGATAATTATTTATGCGCGAATCTTTTTGCATTGATTTGCAAACAATACCTGCTCTAAAGCTTGTTTAATGGCCTTGTTAATGGGTAACATCCTGCTGCCATAACCGGGTGAAATATGATTTAACCTTGTGTAATAAGCCGACATCGAAGGCGCTTTCCTTCCTTCCTTTACCCATTTTGAAGCTTCTTCATAATGGTATGCTGCATCGCTCTTAATTATCTGGCAACATATCAGCTGGGATACACCATTTCTATCCTTGTTACCGGAAAAGGCGAAAAGCCGGCAGATCAGTCCCCTGTGCGCATATGCTGAACAACCTCCCGAGAAATTATTCGTGGTTAATGGATTATAAAGCAAGCAAATATCCTGATCATTTAGCAAAAGCTTTGAATAAGTATCCTCTGCTTTTCCAGTTAAAAATAAATGCCATGCCAGAGGCAGAAACTCTGCCACTGTGGTTTCGATATCTTTTTTGAGGCAACAGGCACCGCATCTGCTTTTACATGTTAGTCCGGTGGCCTTTTTAAGGTGGCTTACCTCCTTATCCGCTTGCTGAAACAAACGCTCCACAAGCTTTACTGTTTGTTTTATCTTCATTTAAAAAATTAAAAAAGCGAAGATAATCCCGGACAGTAATTATTTAAACCATTGGTGTATTTATTTTGACGAATAATTGTAAAAAATGATACACGTATTTTCTAATTCAGCTTGTAAACCATTACACGGTTATCAAAAAATGTGGGTACGAATAAGGTACGGCTGGCAGGGCAAAATTCAATATCTGCAGCATTAATCTCAGCTTCTGTGGTATCCAGTAATTTTATTTTTTCCTTCTCAGGTGATACAAGATGTACAGCTCCTTTCCAGTCTGAAATGATAAAGGTTTCATCTTCTACCCATTCCAGTCCGTCAATGGAACCAGTATTTTCAATATAAGGCGTGATTGATTTTGTTGCCGGATCAATCTTTAAAACAGCACCGTTTATACCTGCCAGCAATTTATCTTCAGATACAAACAGTCCATTTGGATTATCCAGTTTATCAGACTGCAGCCATAGTTCCAGGTCTCCATCTTTCAAACGGTAAATGGCCTGGTCTTTCATATCACTAATGTAAACGGTTCCTTCATCATCAATGCTGATGTCGTTTAAAAACACTGCTTCCGGAGCATCATAAAATGCTGTGATTTCTCCTGTTTTAGTGTCAATTTCAGCAACCCGGTCAATATCGCTCACATAAAGCTTGTCATCAAACAAGCCCATTCCTTTGGGTGCATGAAGACCTTCAGCCCATTTTATCTTTGCCATAGTGCCTGCAGATGACATTTTGGTAATGAAACCCTGGTCATTTTTCTCAGTGGGTTTACCGCTGATGTTTGCAATGTAAATAATTCCATTGTCCCTGTCAAGCAGTACTGATTCAGGAACGTCCATGTTGGCTTCTGTTTCCCAACTTTTTGTCAGGTCTTCATGAATAAAAACATCCTGTCCTTGTGAGTATGCAGTAAAGGAAAAGAATACAAGTAGACTGAGCAGAACTTTCATTTTCATAATAATATCAGGTTTAATGTAAAAGATTTGTAGATTTAAAGATGTTTAAGCTGTAACATTTAAAGTACGGAATAGTTCGAACTTACAAAGGCAATTAATATTTTTAACCATGTTTCGAATTTTAATTTTAAATTTTTTAACACTAAATTTGAAAAATATTCGTTCTGCCTAACGTAGGTTCTGAAAGAGAAAAGCAGCACCAATGAATATTTATTAATGTTAATTGGCACATAATAAACACATAGTTGATGGTTTACATATTGATAAACAAATAATTAGCGCATGAGAATCATATTGGTATTATCTACATTCCTTTTCTTTACCGGAATTTTTTCACAAAAAAGTTTTGCCCAGGAGGATAACATATATCCTAAGTACAAGAATGAATTTAAAATTGGTTTCTTTCAGTTTTTCACCAGCACACTTCATTTTGAATATGAGGGTTATGTGAGCAATCGTACAAGTCTCAATTTATCGGCCGGTTTTACCTTGCGGGAAGATTACGAAGAAGAAATTCTCGGTTATAATGCTGGTCTGGCATTACGGTTTTATGCTTTTCAGGGAAATGAGCGTGAGCAGTTCTTCAGGTTTGGCGGCGTGTATTTTTCTCCTTATGCCTCCTACCGTGAAATTAATGTTGAATACGATCCCTCATACTACCTTGGCCCTGCTAACTATCGCTACCAGCTTATCCATGCAGGTGTGATGGGAGGTGTGAAATTCTTTATGGCCGACAGGCTTACCTTCGATTTTAGCCTTGGTGGTGGATTG
>JBEPYD010000560.1:0-2961 GCA_041641575.1 Bacteroidales bacterium | reverse complement strand
CTGTATTCTCCAATACATTTTCTGAACTTACATGAGTTACCAAATTCGATTCTAAAACTTCTGCTATATCCTCTGAAGTAATTACCACTTTCCATGGAGTTTCAAAAGGGGTGCTGAGCTGGGGCTCGGCATCACAAATATCTTTTGCTTCATTAAATACGGGGAGGGTAATCCTGTAAAGGCCCTCAGATCCTTCTGCAAGTACATGCATGGCTGGAAAATCCCTTTTTACATCTGCAGCTGTAATTAATGTCCAATTTTCTGATGCATGAAAGAGCAAGGGGAATCCCCATCCGTTTTTGGAGGCATCAGCTTTGGTGCCAATGGCAATAGCATCCTCATAAAATGTCTCATAAGCCGGAGCCCAATCTGAAACTGAATCATAAGGATGCATCCATCCTTTTCCTTCGGAGGGCAATTGAAAGCCGGTTAATTCTTTGGTTAGGGTCAGGGTAGGGCTCCCTGCATCATCCAGTTCATAACGAAATGCAAACCCATCGTTGAAAACCCTGAAAACAATGCTTATTTTTTCATCAGAGGGGTTTTGAAGTGTTATTTGCATTTCATTATATGTTGCAGCAATATCAGTTTTCTTACCAGATGTAAGCGTGTACACTTCTTCTTGTCTTTCATTTATTTCAGATGACACATAAGTGAGTGAGCTGTCAAAGGATGCCTCGGAAAATTCCAATCCCAGTGGCGATTCTTCTAAAACAGTTTTTTCCTGGTTGTTTGCCAGATAAACCAATTGGCCGGCAGAATTAAGGGATAGTTCCACAGAAAGTACATTGTCTGGCGATGAGATTTGCCATTCATTATCCTGCTGAGGGGTGTTACAACCGGAAATGAGCAATAAAATACTTCCTATTAAAGGAATGAAATGTTTTTTCATGGTACTGTTAGTTTTAATTAAATCAAAAAATACATCGTAAGCAGTGCATATATCCTGCAAAGATATATTTTATGATCATTAAGGAAAGCTATGAGTAAAATATTTTTAGGAAAACAGCTTTTCAAAAAATCTTTGCTCTTTCCACGGACCTGTAATGGCAATGGTATGTCCCTCTTCCTGCATATTTACAAACATGGTTTTGCCGGAGGGAGAAAAAACAACACCTGCAAATTCAGAGTTGGAATTTTTATTTAAAGCTAAATCATAGATCTGGCCTTCCGTGGTGATGCCGCGAATAAAGTTTTCTCCATCGCCATCTTCACAAACGATAATATCTCCCCATGGCGCTATGGTAAGGTTATCACAATTTTCAAGTGATGCCTGGTCATTTGATTCTGCAAAAAGCATAAGTTTTCCAGGCTTTTTATGCTCACTATCAGTGCCTTCATATTTTGAAGGAATGTACCTGAAAACCTGCCCCAGGTGCTCAGGGCCACCGGAGGTGCAGGCAAAATAAAATTCCTTATCGCCAAACCACATACCCTCTCCGCGGGCAAAACGTGCGGCTCCTTTATCAAATCCCTGGTAACGTAGATCATCTTTAGGTGCTTCAACATTATCGATATCCACCCATTCTACATTTAATGATTCATTCACAACAACTGATTTTTCTTCCCAGTTTCGGGTGTCGAGGTGTGGGTTTTCTTTTACTACCAACGCCTGCAGTTTTCCACCTTTGTGCAGGTTTTCTTTTTCTATGGGGAGATACCGGTACAACAATCCATCGTGCCGGTCCTCACTTAAGTACACTATTCCTGTTTCCGGGTCAACACAAACAGCTTCATGGTTGAAGCGGCCCATATCTTTAATAGGTTCAGGTGCTGCAGGTTTCATATCATCATTTGCTGGCACTTCAAATATGTACCCATGGTTTTTTGTTACATCCTGCTGTATGGGTGTAACATCTTCCTCACAGGTAAGCCATGTTCCCCACGGTGTTATTCCTCCGGCGCAATTGCGAAAGGTTCCGGCAAGGCTGAGGAAATGCTTTTCTATTTCTCCTGTTTCCTCATTATAAACCATGGTGGTAGTACCACCAAGCCCGGGTTTTTTAAGATTTCCTGTTTCGTATAAATATTTGCTGTTAAATTTTTCCAAAAGCTCATTATCTTTACCAAATGGTCCGTAGCTAAAGGGTTCAGGATTATTCTCATGGTTGCAGACAATAATGACTCTACCATTTTTCCCTTCAAATGTACCCATTCCATCTGCACGGGCCGGTATGTAAAAACCATCATTCATCATATCGCCCGCACGGGCAATTATTCTATAGCTAAAGCCTTTGGGAAGGTCAAGATAATTGGCATCATCTTTTACCAGGCTGCCGTAACCTGTTTGCGAATGAACTGATGTGCCCGGAAGTGTGCATTGCCAAAGTCCCGTCATTCCTGCACTAACGAGAGCAGCCTGTTTTAGAAAATTGCGCCGTGATGTACCCATTGTTACTAATTTTTTTATTGACCTCTAAAGTAATTATTTGTGGACTAATTACTTATTAATTTAATGTTAAATAAAAGCAAATTAATTGGATTATCAGGAGAATTGGGAACACGCATACGTCTAATTTTTTCTTCTAAAATTTACTTTCAGTATCTTTGCCGAAATAAAAAAACATGAAGATGCTGTAGTTAGCAGAACATTTTTACTTAAGTATTGAAAATAGTTAGTTAGAAACTTAAATTTATCCACTGAATAATAAATGTTTAATTAAAAATAGATTTACATGAAAAAAGGTGAAATCCACACAGAAAAAGGAGTAATGAAGGTAGAGTTTTATGAAAAAGATGCTCCAAACACCGTTGATAATTTTGTAAAACTCTCTAAAGAAGGCTTTTATGACGGGCTTACTTTTCACAGAGTAATCCCTGATTTTGTAATACAGGGCGGTTGCCCCGATGGTACGGGTGCCGGTGGACCCGGATATACCATTAAATGTGAACTTGACGGAGATAACCAATACCACGACAAAGGCGTTCTGTCCATGGCCCATGCAGGAAGAGATACAGGAG
>JBEPYD010000559.1:0-2964 GCA_041641575.1 Bacteroidales bacterium | reverse complement strand
AAGCTCTACGTAACCTTCTCTTTCAAGAAATTTAAGAGAATTAAAAGCAGTTAGGATATTCATTTTATAGGTGGCAGCAAATTCTGTAAGATTAATATCATAAGCCACATGCTTGCCTGCTCCAATGGGCACCTGAAGATAATTGCAAAGTGCCTGGTAGGTGTTTTTTATGGTTTTTATATCCGGAAATGCTGTTTCAATGCGTTTCTGCACGCTTATCTGGTCGTTTTTGTTAAACAAAAGGGCAGCATATGCACGGTATCCGTCGCGCCCCCCGCGGCCTGCTTCCTGGAAATATGCTTCAATGGAGTCAGGCAGATCCATGTGTACTACAAACCTTACATCGGGTTTGTCAATGCCCATACCAAAGGCATTGGTGGCAACAATTACACGGCATTTTCCTGTTTTCCAATCATTTTGTTTACTGCTGCGTAATTCCGGACTTATACCGGCATGGTAAAAATCAGCAGAAATTCTGTTGCGCACCAGAAATTCTTTTATTTCAACCGTTTTACGTCTATTACGCACATAGACAATTCCTGAACCTTTAACGGCATTGATTATTTTTAATAAATACCTGAACTTATCTTCGGTATACCGCACCACATAAACCAGGTTGTCACGCTTAAAGCTTTTCTGCAGAAGATGCTTTTGCGGAAAAAGCAGTTTCTCCTGTATATCATCTACCACTTCTGGTGTGGCAGTTGCTGTAAGCGCCAGGCATGGCACCCCTGGTAATAATTTTCGAATTTCTGCAATTTTAAGATACGAAGGTCTGAAATCATACCCCCATTGGGAGATACAATGCGATTCGTCCACGGCCAGGAGGTTTACCTTCATCTCCTGCACCCGACTGATAAAAATCTCAGTTCCCAGCCTCTCAGGCGAAACATACAAAAACTTGTAATCTCCATATACACAATTATCCAGCGCAATATCGATCTCTGCACGTGTCATACCGGAAAAAATAGCCATGGATTTAATCTTCTTCCGGCGTAAATTTTCCACCTGGTCTTTCATAAGGGCAATCAACGGAGAAACAACGATGCAAATCCCTTCCTCAGCCATAGCCGGCACCTGGAAAGTGAGCGATTTGCCACCACCAGTAGGCATTAGTCCAAGGGTATCCTTGCCCTCGCCAATGGCCTGGATAATTTCATCCTGCAAAGGGCGAAAGGAAGAATACCCCCAGTATTTTTGCAATATTTGCCGGTATTTTTCCAAACTTCGATCAGATTAATATCAATATGTTAAAAATTCCAAAAAGTGTATTTACAAATATGATAAATAAACGCAGGTTCCCCAATTTTTTTGTATTTTCGCTGCCATTAAATTAAACAAAATTCCTGTAAAATGTCATTTGACTCCGATAAAATTCGTGCTGAGGGTTTAACTTTCGACGATGTGCTTTTAGTACCTGCTTACAGCGAAGTTTTACCACGCGAAGTTAACCTTAAAACTAAATTCAGCAGAAATATTGAACTGAATACCCCCATGGTTTCTGCAGCCATGGATACTGTAACAGAAGCCAAACTGGCGATTGCCATCGCCCGCGAAGGAGGAATAGGGGTTATTCATAAAAATATGACTATAGAGGAGCAGGCCAAAGAAGTTCGGAAGGTTAAACGGGCGGAAAATGTGATGATATTTGACCCCATTACCATAAAAGCCGACGGAACTGTAGCTGATGCCTTATCATTAATGCAGGAAAATAAAATTGGTGGAATTCCTGTAGTAAATGACGAAAATGAATTGATTGGTATTGTTACCAACCGCGATTTACGTTTTGAAAATGATATGCGTCGCTCGGTAAGTGATGTAATGACAAAAGATACGCTTATTACCACTACCCATAAGAGTAATTTAGCAGAGGCAGCCAAAGCCCTTCAAATGCACAAAATTGAGAAACTGCCTATTGTTGATGAAAACAATAAGCTTATTGGTCTCATCACATATAAAGACATCACAAAGGCCAAAGACAGACCAAACTCATGTAAGGACAGCAAAGGCCGCTTGCGTGTAGCAGCTGCTGTGGGAGTTGCTGCAGATACCATTGAACGTATTGAAGCACTTACAAAAGCAGATGTTGACGCAATTGTAATTGACACTGCCCATGGGCATTCAGCAGGCGTGGTAGAGATGCTTAAGCTGGCAAAGCGTACTTTTCCGGGCATAGAAGTGGTAGTTGGAAACATAGGTACTGCTGAAGCCGCCAAAACCCTTTTAGATGCTGGTGCTGATGGCGTTAAAGTGGGCATTGGACCCGGCTCAATTTGTACTACCAGAGTGATTGCAGGGGTTGGGGTTCCACAGCTAAGCGCCGTTTATGATGTGGCAACTGTGCTCAAAGGTACAGGCGTGCCCCTTATCGCTGATGGTGGCATAAGGTATTCCGGCGACATGGTAAAGGCGATTGCTGCAGGCGCGCATTGCATCATGGCTGGTTCTCTTTTTGCAGGTGTTGAAGAATCACCGGGAGAAACCATTATTTACAATGGACGGAAATATAAATCATATCGTGGGATGGGTTCTATTGAAGCCATGCAAAAAGGATCAAAAGACCGGTATTTCCAGGATGTGGAAGATGATATCAATAAATTGGTGCCGGAAGGTATTGCTGCCCGGGTACCATATAAAGGAACGCTTACCGAAGTTATCTATCAGCTTTTGGGTGGGTTGCGTGCAGGTATGGGTTATTGCGGAGCAGCCAGTATTGAAAAACTAATGGAAGCCCAATTCGTGCGTATTACAAATGCCGGTGTGCTGGAAAGCCATCCGCACGATGTTACTATTACCCGCGAAGCACCTAATTATAGCCGTTAAAATAATTTTGTCAACGCAACGTTATTTTAATCAGGTGAGATTAACTTAAAACAGGACCATCTTAAAAAAACAAATAAGTAATATTTAACATGATAAAAACCATGAATAAGAATCTTTTGTTATTTATCGCATTTTTTCTCC
>JBEPYD010000558.1:0-2970 GCA_041641575.1 Bacteroidales bacterium | reverse complement strand
TATTTTTCTTTAATTGAAAATGTTCATTTACATCAATAGAATCAATTAAAATGTTCCGGTTTGGAGCTTTTTTTATCTCGTCTTCAACAGTTTCGGGTCACGGCTTGTATGAAACACGGCAGAAATAACAACCGTTTTATTGGGTTCGTCAACGGTAAAATGAACCATGTATGGGAAAATATTTAAAACGGCTGTCCTTACATCATCATATTGAACATTGGAAGCGGTTGGGTTTTGTTTGATAAAACGGACTTTTTCCCGGACTTCTGAGGTGAACCTTTTACCAAGCCCCTGGCTTTTTTTTGTTGTACCAATATGCAGCTTCCCGGATATCCTCTTTTGCAAGGGGTAAAATGATGGACTTATACATTACAACTCTTTTTCAATATCATCCATAGCAGCATCAAAATCAATGGCAGAATTGGGGTCTTTACGATAATCTTCAAGACGTTGCCTTACCAAATCTTTGTGCCGTTCCGGTATATCAACTTCTTCCTGCTCAATGCCTTTGTATTTGTCTTTTAGTTCGTTCCAGTCATTAATGGGGATGAAAACGCCTGTTGTATGTCCTGTGCTGTCTGAAATATATTGTAAGTTCATAATCCATTAATTTTAATGCATGTAATCTTGTTTTGTTTTGTAATCCCGTGCTGGTAACACCACATAATCAAAACATTCTGTCCCAATATTGGGAAATATAATCGTAAAGTTAAAAAAATATTCAGATAACTAAAAGTTGGAAAAAGCTTTCAATATTTTTGAGATCATGGATATTTCGGCAATATCCCCCCTGGGTGTAGTTTCCAAAACTACACCTAAATATTTTTATCAGCAACAAACAAAGGCATTTGTAATGTCGGTGATTTTCAGCCGGCGCTTTATAAAAACTGTATTGGTACCATACAACAATCTGAATTCCCGGGACAGTCAGTGTTAATTGCCCACAGATGACTTATCTATAAGATACCACTGGAATGAAATGCCCAAAATTTTAATGCACCGGTATAGCATACAGATTATATTGGTACCTTTGTTTATAAAAACGGCACATTACAATATATGATAACCAGCGAAGGAGTAGCCGCCTACGGCGGCGGCAAATTTAAATACAAGTACCCCCGCTGGGGCGGACGTGTCGTCCGTGCCCAAGTGTATTAGTTAGTTTTAAACACAAATCATTACCAAAATAAAAATATTATTGTATTTTAGTATTTGAAAATTCAAGTATGACTGGTTAAACAAATTGATGTCTGAAAAATATAAAATAAGAGAAAAAGCTTATTTTACTACTTCAACCATTGTTGGTTGGATAGATGTCTTTACAAGGCCAAACCATAAAATGCTAATTATAAATTCGTTAAAGCATTGCTTTAAGAATAAAGGTCTGGTAGTTTTTGCATGGTGTCTGATGTCTAGTCATCTTCATATGATTTGCCGTGCAGAAGGAAAACCAGATTTATCTGATATTCTGAGGGATTTTAAAACATTTACCTCAAAACATATTGTAAAGCAAATAAAAGAAGAACCAGAAAGTAGGCGGGAATGGATGTTGGAATATTTCGCAAGCGCATGCTCACATTTGAAAAGAAAACAGACATATAAAATATGGCAGGATGGAAATCAGCCAAAAGAAATATTCAGCACATCATTTTTATACGAAAAGTTGGAATATATCCACAACAATCCGGTTCAAGAAATGATTGTTGAAAACTCCCGGGATTATTTATTTAATTCTGCAAGAGATTATGCAGATTTAGAAGGGATGTTGGATGTGCATGTTCTGGATCATAAACCATTGGTAAAGAATTGGAGGTGAGAAAGGCACGGACGACACGTCCGTGCCAGCGGGGATGGAAAAGAATACTTTATGGAAAGAAGGAATAATTAACTGGTTAAATGGGGATTAATTAATATGAAAAATCTTAAATATTATATCACACTATTGTTATTGCTGATTTTTATTGTAAATTGTTCAAGAAATAACTCTGATCTGAAATTACCAAATGAAAAAGTTTTGTCTGGATCTTTTAATTTTGTTTTGGAAAATGTAATCAATGAAGAATTTTCGGACTATGATGTTTGTGGCATTTTTATTAAAGAATTAACCACAATGGATATTAAAAACAGTTTAATTGCTGAAAATATGGATACCGTTTTTAATAAAGATGATATCGATTATATACTTCAACAGTATGATAAATGGAAAGGTGAAGAACTAATCACTCTTATTGACACTACTCGCTATAAAAAGAATAAGGATGGGAAAAACAATTTGCACATAAGTCTAAGCCCTACTCTCTTTTCTATTGATAAAAAGTCATTTCTTATCTATGTTCTAGCGGCAGGAGTGAATCAAGAACCTGTAAAAGTTGATGGATATTTCATGCTATTTAAAATCATTAATAAATCCATTCAATTTGATGGATATTATAAAAATGAATATACGACACCAACGAAAGGTTTTCATGCGCATCCATATTCATTTCATCCCATAAAAGATAAAAGTAATCAATAGTTTCCTTCCCCTGCCAATCCCACCACAAAATCAAAATAAACCTTCCCAATATTGGGAAAATGCATTGGATTTAGGATTGTATGATTTTTGCGCCGAAGGAAGGGGTTTTTGAAGAAGAAAAGATTGTTACAGATTTAATATTTATGGGAGTGAATGAAAGTGGCTAAAATGACCAACTTAAGGCATTTGTAATGCCGGCGATTTATAAAAACTGCATGGGTAACCTACAACAACCTTAACTCCCGGGACAGTCAGTGTTGATAGCCCACAGATGACTTATCTATAAGATGCCACTGGAATGAAATGCCGAAATGTTAATGCACCGGTAGAGGATACAGATTATATTGGTACCTTTGTTTATGAAAACGGCACATTACAATATATGATAACCAGCGAAGGAGTAGCCGACTACGGAGGTGGCAAGTTTAAATACAAGTACTTCCTTAAAGACCACC
>JBEPYD010000557.1:986-2971 GCA_041641575.1 Bacteroidales bacterium | reverse complement strand
TTCTTCTTCCATGTATAGGTTGCATAACCTGACCCATCTACAAGCAGTGTTGAAAGCCCACCAAGTACTTGTACATAAAAACCCCAATAACCATTTGTCTCAGAAGCACCAAGCCCAACTGAAATCATAGGGACGACATTACCTGATACTCCCAAATCAGCACCCCATCCACTTATATCGGAAACAGACGGCATAGTTGGATAAATTGTCACACAAATTCCAGCTTGTGCACTAATGTTACTTTCTCCTCCAATTCCAACTGAAAAGTATCCGGCGTTATCGCCAGCATTCTTTATGTTTAAAGCTATACCCCCTTCTGCAGTTCCACTTCCTCCAACAGATGCGTTTCCATGGAGCCCTATCAAAACAACTTCCAGCCCCTCATACTCTATCCCATCAATCACCCTGTTTTCAGAAAAAGCATAAGGACTATTATGGGGGAATTTAGCAGCGATTGGGTCCACCGCAAAGAATCTCCCAATCCTTGGGTCATGCATACGGTACTTGAAGTTGATGGAGTTCCCGGTTCCCTTAATCTCATTATCCATTTCCTGGCCCTGGAAACCGAAACGATACCTATTCCCATTCCTGCCGGGCTGTTGCATGCCAAACGGATAATAATGCGCGTAGTGCTCTAACGCGGCAATGGGTACGCCGGTTTGTGTGGGGTGCTCTGCCCGGTAATCGGCTATCAAAGAACATTCACCGGATAAAATTAGCAATTTTTTTAAGAATGGAAGTTTTTTGGGTGTTTTTTTGTGTGGGAAATAAACGCAATACTGGAGCGGGAAAGTCTAAGCTCAGGCCATTTTCTATATTTTTACTTTCTCCTAATCGTTGGGTTTGGATAAGTTGGGGCTGATACATCTTTGCCATTGCTTTACCAAGGCTTGCATCCGTTCTTCCTTTTCTTTTTTATCCATAACTCTTTTCGGCTATAAAAGAGCAGGATTTTTCAACGAAGGGCAAGGTGCTTGTGGCCAAAGGCATACACATTTATCAAAATAAAACAAATAAAGTTTTACTTGTTTATGATATTTTTATCAGCTATTTTTGTAATATCCTTATGATTTTTATCGTTTTGATAATAAATAAGTAATGGACTTTAGGACAACAAATCACGGCTTTAAGAAAGGGAAACATACTTTCCTGGTTATGGACGCATTGATCCGGGATTTTAAAACCGGCCAGGCTTACACCCATCCCAAATAATAACATTAGGATTATGGATTTACGATACATCATAGACCAAAAAGGCCACAAAAACGCTGTACAGCTTCCTATGAGCGAATGGAAGCAAATAGAAAAAGACCTTGAAGAACTCAACCGGTTAAGGAATAAAAAAATATTTATGACCGAACTGGCCGAAGCTGTTGAAGAGATGAAGTTGATTAAAGAAGGGAAAAAGCAAGCCCGTAACGCTGAAGATTTCCTCAATGAGTTATAAGGTCAAAACAATAGTTGTTTTTGAACGTCAGGCAAAGCGCCTGATAAAAAAATACCCTTCCCTTAAAAAAGAGCTTAGGGAACTGACTGCCCAATTAAAAGAAAAACCCACACAAGGGACATCCATTGGCAATGACTGCCGTAAGATTCGCCTTGCCATTGCCAGCAAAGGAAAAGGAAAATCAGGCGGCGCAAGGGTAATCACACATATCATCTTTACAGCAGATACAGTTTACCTGCTGGCTATTTACGATAAATCAGATATTGAAAATCTCAGTGACAAAGAGGTGTTGGGATTAGTTAAATTGATTGGATAAAACAGAGCAAGCTTTGCCAGATATCGGTGCATGTTGTGCCACTTATACCGGAGCAAGCATATTCCTTGTCTTTTAGGAAATCCTGTTTTGTCTTGCCTGACGACCGCCAGGCTTCTACCTCTGTAAACATCTTCTGTTGTAAATCCATAACTTTTTTTCCAGCAAAAATCATGGCTTTCTTTCAATCATAAAAGATGTGGTTGGTCGGGGGGATACAAAACA
>JBEPYD010000557.1:0-976 GCA_041641575.1 Bacteroidales bacterium | reverse complement strand
CGAGATTATTACCATGCCCGACATACAAAAAAAGACAGGCCTAATGACCTGTCTTACAAGTGAAAGTACCCGGAGCGGGACAATTATCGAACTTTTTTGCGCAGGATATGAGCTTAATTATCGGACGTTCTAAACTGTTTAACTTGCCGATCTGACAGGTTATCTGTCTTTTATGAATTTTGGTTTAGCAAGGATGCCATTTAGATCAATTTATAGCTGAAAAAGTACTTTTGTTTTTCTGGGTATAAAACACTGATTATGTTTTTACAGTACTATGAATTTACCTTCAATAATATTTGAAGAGTGGGTATTATAAATCCTGTAATAATAAATACCCGCCCGAAGTTTGCTTACATTTATTTTATTTGACCCGGTGGAAACTTCATGTGTCAACACTTGTTTCCCGTCCGTATTATATATATGCAGTACTCCCTGCTTTAACTCTGTTGTTTGGTCAATTTTAACTATTACGAATTCTTCTGCCGGATTAGGATATATTATAACCCTAGGTTCTGTTCTATACGGAATTTCATCTAAAGACAATGTGATCGCGTTTGGGGCAAGCCCCATGCTGTCCGTTTTAACCAGCACGGCTCCGGTTCTGTAACTATAATTGTAGGGTACATTAAAGCCCACGGCAAGAAAGCCCCCATCATTTGTGGGTATCACATCATTAAATTGTGACATATCTTCTGGCTGACCAACATTGTAAAACCGGCACCAAAGGCTGTCGCCTGCGCTGTTAAGTTTAAACAATAAACCCTTGTGATCATATAACTGCCCATTTAATTCCTGCATGGCTGTGTTTCCGGCTATAATTATATCATCATTATCCAATATATCAATCTCAATGTCCTGGTGTAAGGTAACGCACATGTAGTTTCTATAGGTTCTGTATTGTTTATACCATATTATGTTACCATTACTATTGTCCAGCTTCGCAATGTCAATACCAAACTTCACTAAATTTGGGTCA
>JBEPYD010000556.1:0-2991 GCA_041641575.1 Bacteroidales bacterium | reverse complement strand
CTTGGCTAAAAACATTTTTTCCAGTTTGTCCCACCTTTGAACTCTTGTTGATATTTTGTTGTAATTCTCTTTTGAAATTACCAAAAGTTCTACATTTGTGATTGCCTGGTAGTTTACTTTTGATTTATGGTCAAAAAGAAAACCCGATAAATCCACGGCAAAATAACCACTTGTAGAGAACCATTTTGTTACTTCTTTCTCGTTGACATACAAGAACTCCCGAAGTATTCCTTTTTCTACAAATCCCATTTGCTTTACATACTGTCCTTCCTTCAGGAAACAATCTCCTTTCTTGATTTCTTTTGGTTGAAAGAAGTCTTTAATCTCTTGAAATTCACCTTCTGTAAATCCAAAGGTTTCAATTATATGTTTTTTTAGTTCAGACATTTACTTATTTAATTGGCTCCAACGGTGAGCTATAAATAGGGTAGCCGCTTCCACTGTCACACGATAAAGGTACGAAATTATCATTCATTTGCGTTCCTATCGACGAACCACGGCAATTTCTTACGTAAATGTTAGCCGTTGGAAAGAAACCGCTCGTTTATAATCGCTCGTTTGTTAAAGTGGTCTGAAGAATGGGGCTTGCACGATCCCATTAACAGCCGGACAAGCTGTGCCAGTCTCTCCTTTTCCGTCAAAAATAGCAGCAAAAATAAAAAACCATGACTAAAATAAACCCATTGAAAACACTATAGGTAAAATAAAGAAACACAGATATTTAGAAACGTGGGTGTGCCGGCATTGTTTAGTTCAACACAGCCTCTAATGTAAAGCGTATGCAAGCAACGCTTTATTAGAGGCTAATTGTTATACGCTGTAAATATGTCTAATACGACAAATTTGCCTTTTTTAACTTCAATTTCGGTTTGTTTAATCTTGTTATATTTTGTTTTATCTGATTTCTCGTATCAGTCTGCAAATAAGTAGGTATCAGTTTTTTTAATTCAATTTCTAAAATCCTATGGATTATCACCAAATCTTTCATTGTGAACTGTGAAACTCCATTCATAAGCTCGGACATATAAGATTTTGGGTGTCCAAGGATTGCACCTAAATCCTGCTGAGTCATTTCGTAATATTTCAGTCTTTTCCGGATTACATCTTTTCGTTTTTGTAAAAATTTTTGTTCTAATCCAATTACGTATTCAGCTTTTTCACTTTGCTCAATCTGTTCGTCTGTGACTTTATCACCATCACTCCAAAATTTATCTTCGTAATCCTTAATTAATTGACGAACTTTTTTTCGTAACGGTATCATTTCTGGATGGTCGTCAATCATTAGTTTTAATTCTCGGTCAAGCACTGAAGCTCTTTGCAAATCATACTCATTTTCAAGCTTATCAATGTTCTGTATATCCTCAATGTTTAGTATATCTTTCATCTTAATCCTTTTTTTATAAACCTGTTATCAATCAACCACTTTTTAATCACTTTTCGGTTATTTTTAAAAGTCAGTTCATAATCATCGTGACTGCCTGCCCAGAGTATTGTTGCTTCGTTATCCGGTTCAAATTCTATAAGTATCATTGTACGATGTACATTGATATTGAAAAAATAATGCGAACCACTATAAACACAATCAGCATCCGGCCTTTTGGATATCAAATCGTTAGGATTACTAGCTGTCATTTCTTCCAAATCATCCAGAAGCTTATCAATTGCCTTTCGTAATTTTACATTTCCAATATTCTTCTTTCTTAATCTTTGAAGAATCCATTTATTTGTAACAGTCAAATCTTTTACATTTTACGACAAAGATACAAAATTGTTCGGATATTTACGGAACATTTGCCGAGTTATTTATGTAGTGTTTTTTTGGGATTATAGCGCATAATCGGGTAGAGCAAGATACGAAAATAATCTGGTTCTCCACCCTCTCACACCTCCGTATCCCGATACGCTGCGCTATCGGGACAGGTGGTCTGAAGAATTGGGCTTTGCACGATCCCGTTAACAGCGGGACAAGCTGTGCCAGTCTCTCCTTTTCCGTAAAAAAAGCAGCAAAAATAAAAGACCATGACTAAAATAAACCCATTGAACAAACTACAGGTAAAATAAAAAAAACAGGGATTTAGAAACTTGTGTGTGCCGGCATTGTTTAGTTCAACACAGCCTCTAATGTAAAGCGTATGCAAGCAACGCTTTATTAGAGGCTAATTGTTAGGCACAGGCATTTTTCTATTCACCACTTTCTCTTATTATCAATTCAAACAATGAATCACTAAATTGAAAATCTGTGTCTTTAACCTTTTTCAATATTGGCTTAACAGTTTCAATCAGTCCTTTTTGTTTTAATTTTAATATCAATCCAAAAGTCCCTGAATATTTAAGAGCAAGTTTTTCCGCCATTCTTCTCCCTTTTAAATCATCTAATATCAATATCGAATCTTCAATTTCCAGGCTTAGAGCTATAGCACTTGCTTCTCCTAAATCCAAATCTATCTCAAGTATTTTTTTGTAGTGATTATTTTGAGGACTCTTTATCTCAATCCAAAATGGAAGTTCTCGTGTATATTCTTTTTTAATCTCAGGAGTAATATAAACTTTATCGCTTAATTTTCTAAGAATATCTAGCTCATCGATTTTACTTTATAGAATCAAACAACTTGTATCTGAAATAATTATCCTATATTCTTGCTGCATCACTGATTATATCAGATTCGGGATAATTGATTAGTGAAACATTAAAATCGGAAAGCAATTCTGAAAATGCTATTTTAGAAAGTCCAGCTAAATCAGCCGCTTGACCTAAAGATAACTTACCTGTTTCATACATTTTTGCAGCTAAGAATCTTTTTGTTTCTTTTTCATTAAGATTCAAGTTTTCAGGTATGGATAATGTCAATTGCTTCATAAATCAAAAATAGTAAAAAAATATGATATTTTCATCATTAGACGGCAGATGTCATGCTTATGCCCAATCGCGTAGAGCAAGATACGAAAATAATCTGGTTCTCCCCCCCAATCCTGTCCAGCTACATAGAATGT
>JBEPYD010000555.1:0-2992 GCA_041641575.1 Bacteroidales bacterium | reverse complement strand
AAAAAGGCAAACTGAATTAACTAAAATCTGATGAAGCAGAAGAAAATAATTGGAAAAGAAAAACCCAGCAGCTAATCGAGTAGACCTCCGCCAGTCAATAAGCCTGTTGTAGAGCCTCTCACACCACCGTGAGCTCTCTTTGGTCAGCTCACTCCCTGGATATAATTCACCTGATTCTTACGCTTTTGAAATTAAAAATTTGTATTTTTCATATTTTTAATGAGTTTGGGACGGGTGTGCTTGCTCATGCAAGGCACACACAAAATATAGCAAATTGGGGCTGAGTAGGTTACGTTAGCTTTTCGTTTCCAAATCAGCTTCATCAACGGTGGATAAAAACGCGTTCCAAAATCCCCAACTTGCCATATTGTAAAACGTTAAGGTTAAGTGGAAAGAAAAAAAATAACTTACTTCAGATAAATATATCCTGATTTATTATATTTGATTAAAAAGTACAATATGCATCCAGATAAGATTAAAATACTAAAAGATTTAAAAACTGATTTATCTATTCATCTGAAAGATAATTTAAAGGATGTTGTGCTTTTTGGTTCGCAATTAACTGATAATAAGCCAGAATCGGATTATGATATATTAATTGTAGTAAAACATAAACATAATTGGAAACTGGAACGATTGATTTCTGATATCTGCTACGAGATTGATTTAAAATATAATATCATCACTGATACTCATGTGTTAAGTGAGACAGAATTTGATACTCCACGAGGCAAACAACCGATATTTATAAATGCATTAAACCAAGGATATCACGCCTGATTAAAGGTGAGGATAGACAATCATTAATCAATTATAGATTTGAACAAGCAAAAGACACGATTGAATTATCCAGATTTTGGATTGATTCAAATAAATTAGTAGTTGCAGTCAATAGAATTTATTATGGATTATATTATGCTGTAACTGCTTTAGCAATTAAGCATAGATTTGAGACTTCCAAGCATCTGCAATTAATTGGTTGGTTTAATAAAGAATTTATTGCTACTCAGAAACTTGACAAGAAAAACGGAAAGATTTTACGGATTGCATATCAAAATAGGATAAAAGGTGATTATGATGCGACTCATAACATACCAATTGCAACTTTAAACTACAAACAGTTTCTACTTATTTAGTGAGTGAAACCACCAAGTAAGTAAATCCTAAATTATGGGGGGTCAGCATGCTCCGTTTTCCTCCAATCTGCAAATGAAAGCAGGCCACCCTTTGTATTTTTCTTTAAAAAAAAGGGGTCAATATGCTCCGGTCTGGGATAAGCGCGGAGCAATTTGCCTCTCTTTTGCTCACGAAAGGGGGTCAACATCCGCCGGAATGTCATGCGGTTTTTGTTGGTTTTAAGCTATCCTAAAGGGGGGTCAACATGGTCAAGAATATCCAATATATTCATTAAATCAGATAGTTAGAATAAAAAAACAGTTGTCATATAATGCCTGTAAACACGATGTTTTTTTGGACGCATAAATACAATGGGTTTATGGATTTGTTGTAGTGCATGCAGGGCCACATTGTACGAAAATTAACAAGATACTAAAATAAGCTACCTGCAAATAACTATATATACTTGACAGATATACAAAAAAAATATACCTTTGTGATATAAAATTAATATCATGAAAACAGTATCATTAAAAATAGACGATTCGATTTTCGGCGAGACTGAAAAAATACTTGCCCGGATTAAGAAGCCGCGGAACCGATACATTAACGAGGCGATTGATTTTTATAATAAAATGCAACGCAAACAGATTCTTGAGAAAAAATTAAAGAAGGAATCAGGTATCGTAAAGGCAGATTCAATGTCTGTACTTAAAGACTTCGAGGAGATTGATTATGTCGATTAAACAATTTGAAATTTGGATTGCAGATTTGAATCCACAGATCGGAACCGAATCAGGTAAGACACGACCTGTTTTAGTTTTACAGACAAATCTACTAAACAAGATTCCTCATCCTTCGACGATTATTTGTCCAATTACTACCAATGTAAAAAAGGACTCTGAGATTTTAAGAGTCCATTTAAAGCAAGGGACTTCAAATTTGCATCAGCCGTGTGATATTATGATTGACCAAATTCGGGCGATTGACAATAAAAGACTGACAAAAAGGATAGGAATATTGCCTGATGACTTGATTGAAATAGTTAAAGATAATATTCAAATAGTACTAGATCTGGAATAAGGCACGACACCACAACAAGGCATGATAGCGCATACCGCCCACACTTTGATAAATTGGAAGTTTTTCGTACATTGTTTCTTTTTAACAATGGCTGGTGTAACAGGATAGTTTGGGCGGTACGGCGCTATATGCCAGCACGTTGTGGGTAATAAGAAAAAACGACCCGAATTAGCATCAACCAATCAAAAGAAGTAAATTTGTCAAAAATAGCATTAATTGAAAAGACTTTTTATCATATCGGGTTGCAATGGAGCTGGAAAAACAACAGCTTCTTATACGATTCTTCCAGAGATTTTGGAATGTGATGAATTTGTAAATGCTGATGAAATTGCAAAAGGGCTTTCACCGTTTCATCCAGAATCAGCAGCAATTCAAGCAGGTAGACTTATGCTTGAGAGAATTAACAAATTAATTACTAAAGGACAAGATTTTGCATTTGAAACAACGTTGGCCACAAAAAGCTATCGAAATATTGTTTTAAAGGCTAAAGAAAATGGATATCATATTACTTTACTATTTTTTTGGTTACGGTCTTCAGACTTGGCTGTAAAAAGAGTTGAAACGCGTGTAAAAGAAGGTGGACATAATATACCTGAAGAAGTGATTAGAAGACGTTATGAGAAGGGCTTGAAGAATTTCTTTGGAATATTTGAACCAATTGTGGACGAGTGGATGTTCATTGACAACTCTGGAGAACCTTATGAAATAATTGCACAAAAAAATAGTACTGAAGAGATTTTGAAAAATGTTGATAAGTGGAATGATTTATTGAAAACTTACAAATCAAATAGAT
>JBEPYD010000554.1:0-3027 GCA_041641575.1 Bacteroidales bacterium | reverse complement strand
AGAAAAAGGCAGGAATAACCTTCATAAACGATTGGTAAACCGTACGGGTTATCCTGCCCGGCTCTCTTTCACAATTTAGGAAAGGAGGTGAGGTGACAAAGATAAAAGCGTAAAGCAATATGTAAAATTGAATTAACAATAAAAAATTAAAATTATGAAAAATTTCTTTAAAACAATTGTTGCGTTGTCATTAGTTTTATTCTTTGTTTTTAATACTAATGTTTCATTAAAATCAACATCAAATGAAAAAAATCAGACTTCGTTAATATCAGTCATTAGTAAAAATAAAGCAAATGCTGAATCGAGTAACGGTCCTTGTAGTATGTGTACTACTGCACAAGAAATTTGTTGGTTTACATATCCTTATGGATGTGTGGGCAAATTGAAGTCATATTCCTAACTAAACCTTTATAAAACATACGTAGATGAAAAAATTTATAAGAATTTCTATAAGTATAACACTCCTTGTGTTCCTTTGTTTATCAATGAGCTACAGCCTTAATACAAATAATCACAAAATTGCCTTAGATGATCTGACCAGATTACCAAGTGCCAACGCTGAATCCTTTGAAGTTGGACCTCTATGCGCACATATTTCTATGGACATATGTTATACATTTAGTGACGGGTTTTTTATTCTTGGTGAATTGGATTGGTAAGTAAATTGAAAGAACCAAGGAGGTATAATGCTTATTTCAAAGAAACGTATTTGTAATTTTTATCCAGAAATTTAGTATACTTCCTTGGTCTTTTTAAAAATATTTGATGTGAAAAATATAATTATTTTTTTGGCTTTCGTTTCAATATGTATCATCTCATGTGATAATAAAACAAAACTTCCAACTGAACATTTTAAAAATGTCACAGCATTAAAAGGAGAGATTATACCGCTTAAAGCTCCTATTGATAGAGCTTTTTCAATAAGTAAAATTGGGGACAATCTGGTACTTATGGATCCCTTTTCTGATTTAACATTAAAATTAATTGATCTAGACACTAAAGAGATATTTTCTTTTGGAAAGAAAGGAGGGGGACCAGGAGAATTGTTGAGCCCCTTCTCTTTTATTAGCACAAATGACAAAGAATTGTTTTATGTCTACGACGTAAATTTAAGAAAAATTTTCAAATATAATATTGACTCTATTAAATTACATAAAGCTTCAACCCCAGCAGTAGTTAAAGCTAATCTTCAAAAGTATAATGCGTATTTTACCAGGGTAATTAGTATTGATAGCGTGCATATCGGTATTGGAGCATTCCAAAAGGGAAGATATGCACTTGCACAGAATGACTCCATTGAATTCTTTTATGGCTATCCAAATGATGGCAAAGAAATTAATGATCAATATAAGTTTATGGCCTATCAAGGTAATTTAAAAAGAAGACCAAACCATACAGAATTTGTTTTGGCTGTGAGTTCCTGTGGTGTGCTGGAGATATGTAATTTCCAGGAAGGAAAAATACAAAAGAAGAAAGATATCCATACTTACTATGCAGAATATGAGGTTATTACAAAAGGTAAAGGATTCGGTGCAGCCCTGGATAAAGACTTAGATAGGGGGTATACGGATGTTTCAGTAAACAAAGACTATATTTTTACAATTTTTTCGGGTAGATCAACAAAAAGTCATGAGGATGATCATACATTATGTGAACACCTGCTTATTTATGACTGGGAAGGTAATCCAATAAAATATCTTAAATTAGATATTCCATTAATATGCATTACGGCTCCAAATTCAGAGAATGAGATATATGGCATCTCAAATAATCCTGAACCAGTACTCATAAAATATACAATAAAACTTTGATAGTGAATAAAAATATTAGATTTATTTCAGGAGGATTTAGTTTCTTTTTGGTTTTTGTTTTTATTGGTTATCTATTACTATTAAATAGAACAAAAAATACTGAGCATGCTTTAATTGGAAATATACTTTCTGATTCAGTATTGCTGATTAAAAATGATACACTTGAAGAGGTAGATAATGCTAATTTATTTGATAACGGAAATCTTAAGCTTATAAATTATATTTTTGCTGATTGTGGATACTGTTTGGCAGACTTATATATCTGGGATTCATTATTTTTAAATAATATTTTTCCTAAAGAACTAGATCATATCTTGATTCTTAACTCACGTGATTTGATTAGTTTTAATCATTACAAAAATAGCTATAAGACTATATATAAATATATTGTATATGATAGTGATGAGAAAATATTGAGGCAAATACCAAACCAAGATGGGAGTAACCAAACTTTATTATTAGATGATAAAAATAGGATGATCTTTTATGGTAATATAATTGAAAATGAGAAGGCATATAATAATTTACAAAAAATAATTAGGAAGAATCTTGAGGAATAGTTAATTAATAATGATTAATTTAAGATTTTTGAAAAATATCCGTATTTGAAGTGAAAATCTATTTGGACAGATTAATTAGAGTCTGTCTATAAACTTGGGTGTTTGTTCATATATGTGCGAGAACAAGGCGTGCAAAAAATATAAACCGCAGTATACTAAGGTATATGAGGATTTATATTTTTTGCAACAAAGCAGTTATCGTGCATTTATGGACAAACACCAATTAAGTATAATGAATAATTTGTTTAATTAACAAACTAATCAAATTGAGTATTTTTAGGTTCTATTTCTCCAAATCTAAATAAGTAGAAGAATTTTATATTAATTAATTTTCACAACAGTCATTTCTGAAACTAAAATTCAGTTCCTTTAAAATAGCTATTTTTCGGCTAAGCTAAGCTGCTAAAAAATCATCAACATCGAATAATGTCCTGGCAAAAAATAAGCAAGACATCTCACTACCCGTTGCTCTTTATCGTCATTTTCCTATTATCAATTTCTGTGCGCATTTTTCTCATGGAAATCTATTCCATCCCAAGCAATTCCATGGAAAATACACTCATGACAGGTGACGTAATTCTTTCACAGAAACTGGCCTATGGCTCCCGCTTGCCACAAAGCCCATTCGAAATTCCCTGGGTAAACATGGTATTCTA
>JBEPYD010000553.1:0-3032 GCA_041641575.1 Bacteroidales bacterium | reverse complement strand
TTTGTTATAAGTAAACAAACCACAGCATATTTTCAGTTCAATTCTGAAACGATAAAAATTGTGACCATTTTTGATAATCGTATGAATCCTAAAAAGTTAAAAAATGAAATATAGTTTCTTTTTATCCTAAAAAAAATATTTATATTATTCGAAACCCTCATACACCAACCCTCACAACAAGTATTTGAAGCGGAACAACCTGAAGCTCAGCGAAAGCAAATAAACTACGGGGATTCAATAGTATTTGTCGTAGAAATGAAAAATAGTTTGCTTTATTGAATTGATATACAGTCGTTTAAATAATATTATAATTTAGCTAAACAAAAAATTATCTCGATTAACGTATATGATCCTTTACCTGCTTTGATAGCTATAATGCTCTTCATTATCCTGCTTTATTAAATGCGGGCGCAGCCGGCTCCGAAATATCTTGCTTTGCGCATACTTTTCATGGCGTGCCTTGCGCAAGGCTCTTTTTTCCTCCTCCGGCAACCGGTTGATGGTTTTGCAATCATCAGAGCAGCACCCTTCGTAAGTTTCACGACACATCTCACACTGTATAAACAACAGATGACAATCGTCGTTGGCACAATTGGTATGGGAATCGCAGGGGTTTCCACACTGGTGGCAACGGGCAATGACTTTTCCATCGATGGATTCTCCCAAACGCTGGTCAAAAACAAAATTCTTGCCTGTAAACCGTGAGGTTAAATTACGTTGCTTTATCTCATCGGCATAAGCGATAATGCCGCCATACAATTGATTTACATCCTTAAAACCCTCATGGCGAAGGTAGGCACTGGCTTTTTCGCAACGTATACCTCCGGTGCAATACAAAAGGATTTTTTTATCCTCCTGTCCCTTGAATTTTTCTGTTACAATACGTATGGCATCACGAAAAGTATCCGCATCGGGGCAGAAAGCATTCTCGAACCGTCCCACTTCACTCTCGTAATGGTTGCGCATATCAACTACCTGCACATCAGGATCATGGGTCAGTTGATGAAAAGTCAGTGGATCGAGATGCCGGCCCACATTGGTTACATCATAGGCATGATCGTTCAGTCCGTCGGCCACAATTTTTGGACGTACCTTAATGGTAAGTTTGTAAAATGATTTGCCATCGTCCTCAATGGCCCATTTAAGTGGCACATTGCTTAGTCGTTCATCCTGCATTAAATCTTTTTGGAATGCTTCAACATGATGCTCCGGGATGCTCATCTGTGCATTAATGCCTTCATGGGCGACATAGATGCGTCCAAAAATATTGAATTCCTCCCAGCGGCGGTATATTTCATTGCGGTAAGCAGCAGGATCGTCGATATATACATAACGATAAAACGAAACCGTTTTTCGTGCAAACGGTTCAACATTTAGTTTCTCAATAAGCTCTTTACGGTTGATTCTATTGTGAAGCATATCAGTTTTTTTGTGCAAAAATACGTTTTTTCAATTTATTAAAAGATTTTAAGATGTTTTTTTGTTTAAACTGATTACAGGTGTAATGGGTTACTGGATTTTTGGGTTAGTGGGTATGAATGATTACGAAACAGGAATCTGAGATGGTCAAAACGAAGGAAGTATGGCCATCTGTTTGCTTTCTGTTCAATACCCTGGCTACCTTGTTTAGTGCTTAACTACTTTCTGCAATTGCTTTTTATGCAAGACCTTATTCCGGAGAATTAAGTACAGGATAATAGCTGTAAAAATCATGGTAACACCATTGGCTATGATGATGGGCCAGTTTACCAGAAGAATACCATAAACCATCCACATGGCAAGTCCAATTGTAAACACCAGATACATGGTAAGGGAAAGATCCCTTGTATTCTGTGTTTTGATGGTTTTTACAGTCTGTGGTAGAAATGAGGCAGTAGTGCAAACAGCAGCCAATAATCCAATAAGGGTAATGGTATCCATGGGGATATATTTATAAATTTTGAAGCGGCAAAGCTACAGAAGTTTTTCATGTAATGTCTCTTGAACGCCAAATTAAAATAATTTTTTATGAGTATCGGATAGTATTCCTAATTGATTATTTTTGTAAAAAAAATAGTTTATGAGCCTAATAAATTTTATAGATCGCTTTCCTGATGAAGCTTCATGCAAGAAGACATTCAAAGAATTTCGTGACAGGCAAGGAGTAGTTTGCCGAAAATGTGAACATACTGAACATTATTGGCTTCAGAATAAGGATCAATATGAATGCAAATCTTGTCATGCACGACAAACACTTAAAAGTGGAACAGTAATGCATAAATCGCAGTTGCCATACAGGTATTGGTTCATTGCTATGCATTTGTTGACCTCCACAAAGAAAAGTTTTTCTGCCTTGGAACTACAAAGACAATTGGGGCATAAATTTTATGAACCCATTTGGGCCATGCTTCACAAGATAAGGGCAGTAATGGGAAAACGAGACAGCCAATACACACTGGATCAAATTGTGGAATTGGATGAAGGATTTTTCAAAGCTACTGATAAAGAAGAAAAAAATGACGATGATCAACCACCAAAACGAGGACGAGGTAGTCAAAAACAGGCAAAAGTTTTAGTTATGGTCTCCTCCAAAGTATCTATGGATAAGAACAAAAGCCTCAAAAAATTTAAGAAGCCGACGCAATTAAAGTACATTAAGATGCATTTAATTGAAGACTTAAAAGGAGAAACTATTAACAAGAAAGTTAAGCATAACATACATAATAATTCAGTTGTTAAAACTGATGATTTCAGGAGTTATTCAAAACTTTCGGAAAATGTTTGGTGCCATTTCCCAAGAAAGGTTCCAAAAGATAAATTAGAAGCAGCATTTCCATGGGTACATACAATGATTAGTAATGCTAAAAGAAATTTTAATGGTATCAATCACATGACCTCCAGAAAGTATTTGCAGAATTATCTTAATGAATTCTGTTATAAAGTCAACCGACGGGATTTTGGTGAGGGATTGTTCGACAGGTTGTTAACGGCATCTGTAAGCTACACCTGGAAGAATTAGGATGATAATCCGACACTCATATAATTTTTAATAT
>JBEPYD010000552.1:0-3041 GCA_041641575.1 Bacteroidales bacterium | reverse complement strand
ACACCCTCCAGGTAATTTTTTGTTCCAAAAAAGGAATGAATATAAATACCGGGTATTCCTTTAAGCCCCAGCATGGTTAGCTGAGAGCATAAAAAACGGTCAACCTGCAGCATGTCCTTCCCTTCGCCCGTGTTCTTTAATGCATCAAAGTATGTGATATTTATTTCATAGGGAACATTTGTACCATCCGGGCGGGTGCGGGTGCTTATAAGCCCACCCTGATTTTTCATACCTTCTAGCAATTCATTAAATTCATCGTCTGGCAATAAACCTTCAAGCGGTCTAACACCTATGCCATCATGCGATGCTGTAAAATTGAAGTAGGTACATCCATCAGGAAGCGGCGGAAGTGCAGATACCCACTTTACAAGATAGCCTGTATTCCCGGTATATAAGGCATGTAAAAGCAGCGGGGGTAAGCTAAACTGGTAGACCATGTGGGCTTCGTCGCCCTTACCAAAATAGCTCAGGTTTTCCTTGTTGGGAACATTGGTTTCTGTAAGCAAAACAGAAGATGGGTTGGCATGTTCCATAATGTCGCGCATAAGCTTCACAACCTCATGTGTCTGAGGTAAATGAAGGCATGACGTCCCTGGTTCTTTCCATAAAAATGCAATAGCATCTAACCTTATAATCCTTGCACCTTTCTCCATATAAAACAAAAGAATGTCAAGAAAGCGATATAAAACCTCAGGATTTTTAAAATTAAAATCAACCTGATCGTCGCTAAATGTGGTCCACACAAACTTTTCACCTTCTACGGTATTCACCTTTGTAAGCAACGGGGAGCTACGGGGTCGCACCACTTCTTTTAAATCATCATCAGCATTGGCGGTAAGAAAAAAATCACTCCCCTCTCCGGTGCCATTGATAAAATTCCGGAACCATTCACTTTTGGCAGATCCATGATTAATAACCAGATCGAACATTAATGAAAAGTTATCTCCTATGGCCTTAATATCATCCCAGTTACCATGTCCGGATTTTACAGAATAATAATCAATTACAGAAAACCCATCGTCAGAACTGTATGGAAAAAAAGGCAGTACGTGAATATCTGAGATTTTCTCAGCCAGCCATTCATCAGCAAATTCTTTTAATTTTGATAATGGAGCATCCTCATTTGTACCAATCAGAGAATCAGCATAGGTGATCAGCACTGCATCCTTCTGGTTCCATTTTTGGTTTTTACTCCGATTGCTATGAATGGAATATTTTTTAAAGAGCCGGATAATATTTTCAGCCAGTTCATCCACATTATGAAGGGGATAAATAAACGACAATCGTTCTTTAATCTGTTTTTGTAATATTTTCTTTCGTCCGGGCATACGTATAATATTTTATTCTTCTCATTCTGTATTATCAAGCTCTACAGCCTCGTATAGCTTTTCGGCAAAATCGGGTATGGCACTTATTACCCTTTTCCAGGTGGGAATGAAAGCCGTTTCCATGGGGCGTTGCAACAGCATTTCGCCAGCCTTGTAGACATTTTGCGCAAAAAGGTCTACAATTTCCTCTTCCTGGTGCCTGTCAAGCAACAGTCCGTTCATTACGGCGTCGCTGTGGTATTGTTCCACAAAATCGAGTGCTATGCGAAAGTAAGTAGCTTTTATTGATCTGAAAGTTTCCTGAGAAAAGATAACCCCATTGCTGGCCATTTTGGTAAAGATAGCCCTGGAAATATCAATACTCATCTTTGAAAGACCTGCTTTGGGATTGTCTTCTGACACTGGTTGGTGTTTGTGGTCATAACGATCGGCAATTTCAACCTGGCATATCCGGTTGGTGGCATTGTTCCGATGCACTTCGGCAAGTATGCCTACTTCTAATCCCCAGTCACTTGGAACGCGTATGGTTTTAGTAACATCGGCCCGCATGGAAAATTCACCGGCAAGTGGATACCGAAAACTATCAAGGTACTCAAGATAATCGCTGGTTCCCATTATTTTTTTCAGTGTACGGAGCAAAGGTGTTACCAACAGCCGTGCTACCCTTCCGGTTAATTTCCCTTCATTTGCACGGTAATAATATCCCTTGCAAAACTTATAATTAAAGTTAGGATCGGCAACCGGGTAAAAAAGCCTTGCCAGCATAGATCTGTCGTAAGTGAGAATATCACAATCGTGCAGGGCCACAGCTTCGGAGCGTTCTGAAGAGTTGAAGTATCCAAAGCAATACCAGGCATTTCGGCCTTTTCCCATCGCCCTGGGAGCAATACCTTTATCTATCAACAGTTTATCAAGTGCTTTCAGGCGTGGACCATCATTCCACAAAATACGATGATGCTGTGGCAGGCGTGCGAAATATTTCCTTGCTATTTTAAATTCCTCTTCGTTTGCACGGTCGAGCCCGATAATTATTTCATTTAAATAAGGTACTTTTTCAAGTTCATCCAGGATATTGGCCAGTGCGGGCCCTTCCAGTTCTGAAAAAAGTGATGGCAGAATAAGCGACATGGGCCGGTTTTCCGAAAATTCCAACAACTGTTCCTCCAGGTCTTCCACGGTGCGTGTTCTGAAATTGTGGAGGGTGGTGACCAACCCATTTTGATAAAAATCACTCATGATATTTAATGATTAATTATGTCAGTACCTCGGTAAACATTTTTCTTATCAAGGGCCTGAGCTTTTCCTCAATAATCTTATGGTCGAGTTTTTCATGCAAAACTTTAAGGTTATGCAGCACCATTTTATTTCTGTATTTTATATCTGTTAACAGCCGGTAAGACTGTTCCACAATCTCATCGTTTAAAATCCCGCTTTCAATGGCAGGAAAATCAAATCCAAGAGGCTCAATTTCATTCTTATACACCTCATATTTATTGATTACCACTGGTAAACCCAGGGACACCATTTCCAGAAGATTATTTCCAAAGCCCTCTACTTCACTAAAATAAGTACCAATACCTCCTTTGGCAGCAATAACAGAAGGTATTTCAGCAAATTTATAGAATTTTCGGTCAACAATGATGTCTCTGTGGCTCAAAATACGGTCTTCGCCAAAATCAATTACTACACCGGCATCTTTGTTTTCCTGCTGTT
>JBEPYD010000551.1:0-3046 GCA_041641575.1 Bacteroidales bacterium | reverse complement strand
TATTCCGCAAAATGATTTTCGGAAACACTCCTGAATACCGGAGCATCCCATTTGAAGAAGTAAACATAACAAGGCAAGCTATAATGCTTGAAGAATATACAGGAGAGTATAATAATGATGTGCCTTTTTTAAAAGAGTACCATCCTGCTGATGTTGTATATGCTTTAGATGCGGAAGAGAAAATTGTGCAAATCACCGGCGACACCCTGGTATTGTCTCTGGCAGATGGGTCGCAGATAAAAACAACCTATAGCCAACTTATTGAAAAGATACGAGAAGAACACTTATCTGCATTAACCTTCCCACTGGGCAGCGACAGATTTGGAAGAGATTTGCTCAGCCGGCTGGTTATTGGCGCCCGGGTTTCATTATCCGTGGGCTTTATCGCTGTATTTATATCATTGGTTATCGGACTTACACTTGGAGCAATAGCCGGATATTTCCGCGGATGGGTTGATGATGTTATCACCTGGCTGATTAATGTGGTTTGGTCAATTCCCACCTTGCTTTTAGTCATCGCTATTACGCTGGTATTAGGCAAAGGCTTTTGGCAGGTATTTGTTGCTGTTGGACTTACCATGTGGGTTGAAGTTGCACGTGTAGTGCGTGGGCAGGTAATGGGAATCAGAGAAAAAGAATATGTGGAAGCAGCAAAAGCGCTGGGTTATTCATCACGCCGCATAATTTTTAAACATATTTTGCCCAATGCCATAGCCCCGGTTATTATTATTTCTGCTGCCAATTTTGCTTCTGCAATTCTTATGGAGGCAGGACTAAGCTTCCTGGGCATCGGCGTGCAACCCCCCATCCCTTCATGGGGTTCAATGATAAAAGAACACTACGGCTATATTATTGTAGACATGGCCTACCTCGCCATTTTGCCCGGCCTGGCTATTATGCTCATTGTCCTTTCTTTTACCCTGGTAGGAAATGGATTAAGAGATGCCTGGGACGTGAAATCTGCATCATAGCTTCTGCTGATACGCTGATCCGGAGAAAATCAGATCCAAAGAATCAACATCATTGGTGTATTCGTGGTAAACAATCTTTCCGCATCATCAGCAATCATGATTTATATTTTTCGGCTCTCCCGTAATTGTTTTTCTTGTCATTTTGCGAAACTGTCCAACAACTTTTAACGTATCTCTGTTTATTTTAAAATTATTTTGATGGAAAATTATTGCAATCGCAAAAATGATTGCTTAATTTTAGGAAAACTGTTAAATCACACTTAAAACTTATATGCTATGAATAAACTTTTTACCCTTATTGTTTCATTGTTTGTTTTTGGCGCTGCTTCTGCGCAATTTACGATGAACTATGCCAGCCACGGTATTGCAACCGGTGATGCCCATGATTATTATCTTGCAAAACCAGTAGAGGCAGGCCCCTCTGGTTTAAACCAGGTATGGGATTTCAGCAGCCTGATCCGTTTGGAAGAAAATGCTGACTTAACAAGCAATATGCTTGCACCCATGGTGCTGAAAAGCGGCACAACCATAGACCAGGCAAATGCTGTAATAGAAGAGTATGGCAATAAATTTTTCTTTCAGGTGGGCCAGGATGGAATTAAACAATACGGCCTTGAAACCAAAGCCGGCAACCTGGTGGTAAAATATGCCGAGCCATTTGTAAAAATGAAATATCCTTTCACCTTTAATGATAAAATCAGCGGCGCTTTTTCCGGTGAAATGATTACAGGTACTACAACCCGCTCATTTAATGGTGAATATGAAGTAGCTGCTGATGGCTATGGAAAGCTCATTTTACCAAATAACGTGGAGGTTAATGATGTTTTGCGGATAAAAACAACCCGCAAAAACATTTATACCAATTCTTATGTATCCACAGTAACTTACCGCTGGTACCTTGAGGATGTCAGGTATCCGGTGTTGGTAATTATTAAGCAGGAAACCCCCAACAGTTCTAAAGTAATCAAAACCGCCTATCACCCGCATGTAAAAACGGCATTATCTGTTGATGAATTTAACCGAAACATGAAAGAAGGCTTTGATGTTTACCCAAACCCTTTCATCAATCATTTCAATCTGAAATATAAAGTTGAATCCACCGCCAGTGTGAGTGCCCAGTTATTCGACATGAATGGCAAAAAAGTAGGCAACTTGATAGACGCAAAAATGCAGGTTCCCGGATTGTATGAAGTACCTGTTGATATTTCATCTTTCTCAGTTGAAAAAGGCACCTATTTTGTAAAAATGAATATTGGTAATAACAATTATACAAAAACTGTAATTGGTATTGATTAATATCTCATTGTGTTACATGAAATTACAACCCGGCTGAGAATAGCCGGGTTTTTTTATCCGAAAAAAGCCATTAAAAAAGCCCGGATTTTCAAAAACCCGGGCTTTATTTATATGGTACTACCCTTATATTAGTGGTTAAATATTTTTACAGGACCTAAAATACTGTTTAAATATAGTTTTAAAGGTGGTTGAAATATGGTTTAAATGTTGCTTTTTTTGATTGACGCAATATAGTTGCTCAGAGGCAACTGAAACTGTTGCTTTATTTATTCACTGCAAAAGAGAATACTTTTCATCTGGGGGAAAAGAACTGCTTAACTCTTAAATATCCTTTACCAACTCTTTTGAAAGCTATTAAATTTCCAGCTTCTGAAATCCAAAACACAACATATAAACTACGATTAACTATATTTCAACTATATATAAACAAACGGTAAGTTACCATAAAACTCGTGGTAGAACCATTTATAAAACTATTTTTCATCAGGCACTTTCTGTAGGCATCTTACGGTCTACTTTTTTAATCAGCCCCTGCAATACTTTTCCGGGACCTACCTCTGTAAAACTGGTGGCTCCACTGGCAATCATATTTTGTACAATTTGCGTCCATTTTACCGGAGCCGTTAATTGTGTAATCAAATTGGCTTTAATAGCGGCAGGATCTGTAACTTTCTCCGCATTCACATTCTGAAAAACCGGACAAACAGGTTCTTCAAAAGGAGTGTTGTTTATGGCTTCTTCAAGTTCCTGCTTTGCAGGTTCCATAAGGGGTGAATGAA
>JBEPYD010000550.1:0-3050 GCA_041641575.1 Bacteroidales bacterium | reverse complement strand
ACCATCATCATAGACCCTTGCTGATACAGGCAGGCATTTGCCGGAAGAAAGACCATCGTCATCAAAAGCTTCCAGGGTATAATAGTAAATTTGCTTCGCCTCCACTTCGTGGTCTGCAAATGAACGTGAAGTCCTGAAACCCGTATCTGCTTCATGGATCATTTCCCAGTCGCTTTCGTCACTAACTCTGCGGTACAACCTGTTGTATACTACATCATTGCTTGTACTGTTTGTCCAGGTAAGAAATACGGCCGTATCTGTTACCACCAGATCATCAAATATGGGCATCACAGGTGGAATGATGTCGGGTTTCTTCAGTTTAATCATATCTGAAGGTATGCTATGGTTAAAGCGTTGATCAACTGCCACTACTTTGTAAAATATTTCCTCTGTAAGCGTTTGCAGCACAATGGTATCCGTAAATAACGTATCTTGTAACGGATAAGGGCTTAAGTTTGTAAATTCATGATCTGCCTGATTGGCAAAAAATACCCGGTATCCCATTAAATCGGGTTCATTGCCTGTTTCCCACCAAAGAGATACAATGCCTGCAGTATCAATATTACCGGCAAGTCCATAAGGCTTTGAAGGTGGAATGGAATCGATGATAACAGCATACGCTACCAGCGATGGAGCAGCATTGCCAGCCGTATCTACAGCAACCACCTGGTAATAGTTTTCATTAAAAATATTTGTCTCATCTGTATAACTATTAAGTTCCGCAGAAATCGGCGCTTCATTCAGGAAAATAAAAGGGCCATCTGGTGCAGTGGCTTTTTGTACATAAAAACCGGCGAAATCATCCTCTATTGTAGATTTTTCCCACGTTACCGTAATACTTTGCTGCGATTCATTTACGGCATTAATATTTACCGCAGGAGAAGGCGGAGTGCGGTCTCTGCCGTAAGCCAAAACTTCATTTGAAGGTTCGCTCAACTCACCGAAAGGTGTGATACCCCTTATTCTGTAGGTTACGGGCTTATAATTTTCTGAAAGGGAATCGGTATATGCATAAAGGTAAGCTTCCTGGTAAGCTTCCTCAGGGGTTGCAAGTATCAGTGGCATGCTGTTTACCCTTTCCCAGTTGCGTCCCCTGCGGTTGCCTTTCTCAATATAGTAACCGGTAAATGCCTGCAAATGTAAGCGTGCATCCCACTCCAGTTCTACAGCATTTTCCAGGCCCACTGCATTTAAATCCGGTGGTGGAGGTATTTCTTCTACATCCGCAGCAGCTACCACCACATATCCCGTATCCACTTTGTACATAGCATCAGGAATCGTGGAGGTTATTCGGTAAATGTATGTTTCATTAGATTTGATGTTTTTATCCATAAACCTTAATCCCAGTGCATTGGCAACCATGGGAGCATTGTCTGCTGCAAAAAGTGAAAATGAATACCGGTTCTCCTGTTCTTTTGCCAGATCGAATATTCCTTCTGTACCAAGCTGTTGGGTTTGCGGTACAAAGCTTTCTCCATACACCGCCTGTGCAGTGATAGCAGCAAACTGATCATCGGGCCCAAAATAATTGCGCATTCTTTCCAGGCTCCAGGTACGAAGTGTATCTGGTGTAATGATTTGAAATTCGGCCTGAACAAAATTGGTGTCCACACCAATAATTCCCCGTTCAACAATATAACCGTGGGAATTTCCGAGCATCCATGCAGCAGGTTTATCAGGGGCCCAACGCACCACAATGCTGTCGCCGTAAGATTTTCCAATGGCAACTATATTGGCTTTTCGAGGGCTATTATCTTCCTGTGCCAACGAAAGGGAATATGGATGAAAAAGAAGAAAGATCAATAATATGGTCAAAGTATTACGGTTCATCGTTTTGTTTTTAATAGGTAAAATATTTTGTTGCCTTAATTCCGCCGGAAAAATCATCGGGATCAGCACAAGAGGGTGGGTTATTAAAATTAAAGTTTATACCATATTGCCCGTTGTACATACGCTGATATGGATAATACAACACACGACTGACGGGATACTTTAAATAATTTGGCATAAACTCTGACCCCCACAGACCATATATGGCCACTACCCTTCCGGCAATGCTTCTAACCCTGTAAAAATCCAGGGGAACAAATATCCCTGGTTCATAATTGATTTTGAGTTGCGGTGCAAGAACCGGGGCAGAAATGCTGCTCATAAACATCCCTGAACCAAATGAAATTGTAGAGGTAGTAATACCCATACCTGCAATTCCGCCAGTCCCACTTCCGGATGAGGATGAGGATGGAGGCAATGGAATATATTCTGATTCACGCAACGCTTGCCTTGGGCGGTATGCCCTGGAAAAGTCCACAGCATATACAGGAGGTGCACCTGTTTTCCTGTAGTTTCGTGAATAATAAGATCTTGTCATGCCTTCACGACGTAAATTCTCCAGTAAATCATATATATAAGGATCTGTAAAATTCCTGTGCCATCGGGCATCCCATTTGGCCGACATGTTTACCAGTGGAGGCACTCTAAATACTCGCCCGTATCGTTCATACCTGAAGCCATCTACATCAAAAACATCAAAATGCTCCTGGGTTTGATAGCTTATTTTGAGCAATTCAAAGTCTCCAAGATTGCTGTAATCAACGTCTGGACTGGTAATTCCCACTGCCTTATCCCTAAGATTATTATACTGGCTCGTTTTAAAATACCAGACGTAAAGCAGCTTTTCATTTGCACGTACCTGTGTGGCATTAATCCTTCCGGATTTTACCTGTACCACGTTGTTAAGGAGGTAGCGGGTTGTTTGCAACGATTGTATGACTCGATCTCCGCCCGTTGTAAGTAATTGTTGATTTGCCTGAGAGGACAACTGCTCGAGAATGGTATTTGTACTTCCGGTATATTCATTTACCGCGAGAAAACGAACAGCATAAACAGTATTATTTAGTAATGTAGGTATGTTGAATGTTATATTGCTACCGCTAACATTTAATTCCTCTTTCATTCGTCCTTCTGTATCTTCAAATACAGACCGTTCCACCGGGAAGATTTCTGCGTAATATTTCCATTCGTAATTTTCAGAAGTTTGCTCCTGGTTAAAC
>JBEPYD010000549.1:0-3053 GCA_041641575.1 Bacteroidales bacterium | reverse complement strand
GTTGGGATAGATGCGGTATGCTACTTTTATTCTGATGAGGGAATGACGTTTATGGTGTTGCAGAACAAAACAGAGTATCCTATTGACTACAGCCTTGATGCCCTGGTAAATGAGTTAAACCCGAAGGATTTTTTTCGTATCAACCGAAAGTTTATCGTGCGACTTTCGGCCCTGGCACATGTGCATGTTTACCCCAAATCGCGGCTAAAAGTAGTGCTTACACCAGCGTATAACGAGGATGTTTTTGTAAGTGTGGAAAAGGTTACCGCATTTAAAAAATGGCTGAACATGTAGGGCAAAGAGCTTTATATTTCTCTTGCTGTAGCACGCTCCCAGGCCTTAAAATGCGTAATTTCATTGCTCATGAGGTTTACAAGCCATCCGATTACGGCAGCATCATCAACAAGGCCAAACGGCAGGAAATCCATAATGGCATCTACCGGTGAAACAAGGTAAACAAGGGCTGCTACTACCAGTACAATCCGGGAAAAGGGAATTTCCCTGTATCTGCCCGATGCATAGGTGCGCAGCATTCTTGTAAGGGTTTGTATATTTTCCCAGACATTCCTTAATTTGTATTTATTGTTCCGGGTTTTTTCACGCACTCTGCCAAGCAAATCCTGCATACGTTCTTTATCTGTAGATATCTTTTCTGCTTCTTTGCGAAAACTTTTGAAATATTTTGCTTCTTGTGTATTCATCTCTCTATAATTATTTTTTTCCCAGAGAGTGGGTTAATTGATTTCCACTGGTTTCTTCGGTTGAAAATAACTCCACTGCCGATTGCAGTGTTTGGTCAATTTTATGAATAATGGGATAAAAGCCTTCATTATCGATTATATTTCTGGCAATATAGGCCTTCAGTTGGGTTTCAATAATTTCTCCTGAAACCGCAATGTCTTCCTGATCGGGTTTTACACCGTTTTTATCAGCAAAGCGGATGAATTCTTTCATAATACTTTTTCTTTCAAGGGCGCTTTGTATTTGGTCAACAGTTTCAAGCTCACTAAGCCAGGAGCGGTTTTTGTCTGTGTATTCAAATGCAAAACGATAAATCAGGCCTCTGTTTCTGAGCTGTCCAAAATATTCGGTATACCCTGTTGTATCTATGGGAATAAAGATGTCTGGCATAATGCCTCCACCTCCATAAACAATGTTTCCCTGCGGTGTTTTATATTTTAAACTATCGGCAAATTTTATGCTGTCAGAATCCACAAATTCACCATGCTCATAGCGGTCCATTACTTCCATGTAATAGTCTTTTTTACCATTTACGTAGGGTTTTTGGATGCTTCTGCCCGTGGGTGTGTAATAGCGGGCAATGGTTAAACGCATGGCGGAACCATCATTCAGTACAATCTGTTCCTGAACAAGTCCTTTACCGAAAGACCTTCTGCCCATAATCACACCACGGTCGTTATCCTGGATGGCCCCGGCCAGAATTTCACTTGCCGAAGCTGAATATTCATCAATAAGAATAAGCACATCTTTTTCTTCCCACAATCCTTCATTGGTGGCAAATTCGTTGTTGCGGGGGCGGGCCCTGCCTTCTGTGTAAACAATCAACAGATCTTCAGCCAAAAACTCATCGGCGATTTTTGTGGCCGCGTTTAAATAGCCACCGCCATTTCCACGGAGGTCTACAATTATTTTTTCCATGCCAATGGCGCGAAGTTTTTGCATGCCCTTCATAAATTCAGCATGGGTGGTACGGCTGAACTGGTTTATTTTTATATATCCTATTTTATCCGTTATCATGTAAGATACGTCCACACTGTAAAGGGGAATGTCATCACGTACAATTTCAAATTCGATAAGCTCAGGTTCACCACGGCGCAAAATTTTCACCATTACTTTTGTGCCTTTTTTTCCTTTGAGCATTCCTACAACATCATTGGTAGGCATTTCCACACCAGCCACCAGGCTGTCTTCAACATATATAATGCGGTCACCAGGCAAAATCCCTACAAGTTCGCTGGGGCCGTTGGGAATGGTTTTAATGATGGCTATGGTATCTTTTTGCATGTTAAACTGTACACCAATGCCGCTAAATCCTCCTTCCAGGGGTTCATTTACCCGCTGCAGATCGCTGGCAGGAATGTACACTGAATGGGGATCAAGGTTTTCAAGTAGCGAGGGTACAGCGTCTTCGATCAAATCTGCCCGGTCTACTGTATCAACATATTCCTGCTCAATATAATTGATGATGTTGGTAAGCTTATCACTTTTGGGATAGATAAGGAAGCGGCTGTCGGTATCCCCTTTGTTTATCCTGATGCCGATAAATATACCAGCCACTATTGCCAGTCCAATAACAAAGGGGAGGATAATGTTGAAAGTGGTGTTTTTTCTGTTCATATTTTTATATTTTGCCTTTTACAAAGGTAATGATAATTGCAAATGAACTACTTCAATTCCTGCTCTTTTCAAAAGGTCAATACCTTCCTGGTTATGATATTCCTCATTATAAACCACTCGGATGATTCCGGATTGGATAATTAGTTTGGAACACTCCATACATGGGGAAGTAGTTACGTAAAGTGTGGCATTTTCGCTGCTGTTGTTCGATTTTGCCACCTTTGTAATTGCATTAGCTTCAGCATGTAATACGTAGGGTTTGGTTATAAATTGCGCGTCTTCGCAATTATTTTCAAATCCTGATGGCGTACCATTGTATCCGTCTGAGATAATCATTTTTTCTTTAACAATAAGCGCGCCAACCTGTCGGCGCTTGCAATAAGAATTTGAAGCCCAGATAAGCGCCATTTCCAGGTATCTGCGGTCAAATTGTTGTTGTTTTGTCCCGTAAGGCCTGCTGAATTTCTCCTCACTCATAGGTATGATAACTGTTTGTTTTTTTTAAATTTTTCAGGATGAGGCTCTGTGTGCATACATCAGATCCTCTACTTCTATGACGGTTTTAGGCACAGGTTTACCCAAAACGCGGCATCCATCTTTGGTTATCAGAATATCATCTTCTATCCGTATACCTCCAAATGTCCGGTAGTCATCAAGTTTTTCATAATTGATAAACCCAGCATGTTTTTTTTCAC
>JBEPYD010000548.1:0-3059 GCA_041641575.1 Bacteroidales bacterium | reverse complement strand
ACTTTTTTATGTGGCGGAAACGTTTTACTCACACCAACCATTGAAAAGATAATTTTTTTATCGTCTGTCATAAGAATATTTGTAATGAATTTTCCGCAAATGTATTAAAATAAACAAAAAACCCGGTGATAAATTCACCGGGTTTTACTGAGTTATGTGTTTTTTAGCCTTTGGAAAGCTTCTTAAAGTCTTTCTCTAAAAGGCCGTCTGGTTTTTTGTCGTCAATCATATGAAAATCAAAATAATACAAGTTGGCATCAGCTGCGCCAACAATAATTTTATAGCAACGGGCATTTAGCCGGGTGCCTTCCGGGCCCACTTTGTGTAAATAGACCACATTGGGGTCACGCCTCTCAATGGCATCCTGCACATCTTGCCTTGTAACAATTTTAAAGCGGTAAGGATATACATTTTTAATACGGGCGGCTGAATTTACTTCCGGTTCCAGTTCATCCTGAACCACATACAGGGTTTTGCTTTTTATATCGGCCATATTATCATTGTAATACTTGAATACATTTCTTGAAACAATGTCTGGTTTGGCTTTTATTAGCTCTACGTGATTTTGCACAAAGCGCAGCAGATTAGCCAGTTTATAATTATAACTTGATTCTTCCACGCCATGGTATGAAAGAGGAAAAGAACAAAGAGCAGGCATTTGGCTTATACCGAAATAATTTCCTCCAAGAAGCAGGTTTACAAATTTATAGGTAGCCATGGTTTTGTCCTTTTCAAAGTTCACTTTTGTTAGCACCAGGAAACTGTTTTTTGGATCTTTGCGCATTTCTTCAAATTCTGCCCAGGAAATAAAATCGTAAGGTGTTAGCTTCCATTCCTTTTTCATTACCTCTTTTACAATTATGTTATAATCGAGCATGGGATTGTCTTCTAAAACCACATATGTTTTGGTATTATAGAAGGCATCTATTTCCTGCGGAGTAGGTAAATATTCCTGCGAGAAGGCTATGCCGGTTATAAAGGCCATGGTAAATATTAATGCAATTTTTTTCATACCTGAATTTTTAAATGTGTTTTAAATATTGTTAATCTTTTTCTGGAAAATACAACGGATTTCGTTCGTTGAATTTACGTATGTAAAGAAATTTAAGTTGCTTTTTTTTGCGTTTTCTTAAGGCGCTGTATTCTGCATATAATTCAGGGTCGCGTATGAGTATGGCTTCCAGGTTTTTATAATTATACTCAACCATTTTACCTGATTCCATATCCATGATATACTGTCGCAATTCATCTTTTTCATAGGTAGATGGTCGCATGCCATATGGGTAATAGTATGGATTGTTGTAAGCATTATAATAAGGATTGGCATAGTATGGGTCATTGTAGCGGGTATCATATGTGGTTACATTGGCAACAAAGTGGCAAATATTACCAATAATGGTAACGCGGTTAAAACCACCACCTACATTTACATATACCACCCCATTGCGAGAAAAGCCCCAGATAGACTTTGTTTCCACCACTTTCTGCATGCCCATAAAATCGTAAAAGGCCACATTATTTTCACGTAAAATATTGTCAAAGAAATCTTCATCATTGACAGATTCACTGGTTAGAATGCGCGATTTTGGAATAGGTTTGTTATTTTTAAATTGCTCAAAATTTATAAATATGCCTTCCTGAAAATCAAAATCAGGATTATATTCTACAAGATTGGGCTTTTCCTGTGCATAAAGCGTGATTTGAGGAACAAAGAAGAAAAAAAGTGTCAGTATTGAAATTAGTCTCATGTTTTAATTCCTGTTTTTATTGTCAATCTTTAACCTAAAATCATTAAAATGTAATTTACAAATGCAGGTAAATCATTTTTAATGAATGAATTAATCTTGCATTTACAAGTTTTTTTTTACGTATAAATATAACCGATTCATTTTAAAAAAAGTATTTTAATTAAGGGAAATTTTCCTCAGTAGGAAGTCCAAAGGAAAGAAAATATTCTATTTATGTCTGTTTAAATGCAATGTTAATATGGACTAATTTATGCCTGCCGTAAGAATATTTGATGAAATTACGGATTGCATAGGTTAATTTGTAATACAACATCATTAATGGTTGAAAATCAAGTATAACGGATGTGATTGGTGCTTTAATTCATATTCAACCACATCATGGTAATTATATTGATTATGAATAATATATAAAGGTTACAACATTCTGCAATTAAAAGGGTGATATTTATCATTTGTCTGAATGACAGTAATATCATAAATAATAGTAATTTCGACCTATAATTTCAAGTACAATGGTTAACAAGGTCTATACCATAAAAATGAATTGATGCAAAAGTTGCTAAAACTGTTAGATTGGAATAGGAACAAGAATTGTGATGATGAAATAAATGAAAGAATGTATTTCATAAATACTTTCTCATTGTTTTCCTCATTGTTCTTTTTAATTTTTGCTGTTACCGAGTTCATCAATTTGAATTTTATTCATGCCTCTGTACTTGCATTTGGTTTATTGCTGATCATTTTAAATATGATTTATGTGAATAAAACCGGAAAGTGCAGCTATTCAGGAAATTTTCTAATTACCCTGATGACTATTATTATGATCTACCTGCAAGTAAGCGGTGGCGCCAATGGCACAGGATGGATATGGAGTGTCCTTTATCCCATCATTGCACTTTTTATTCTTGGTTTGCGTAAGGGCAGTATTCTTTCTGCAGCATTTTTTGTTTTAATGCTTTTGCTCTTCCTGCTTCCTATAGATATTCCCGGATTACAAGATTTACCCAATCATACTCTCTTCCGCATTTTGGCTGCATATGTGGGCATATACAGCCTTATATATATGTTTGAACTTATTAGCATTACTTCAAACAACCGCAAGGAAAAAAAGATGCTTGATGCTATAAATGAGGTAAAGAGAAAAGATGAATTTCTTTCAAAACTTTCACATCAATTACGTACACCCCTGAATAACATTACAGTATTGGGCAACCTGATAAATAAATCGAACCTTACCAACGACCAGAAGGAACAGGTAGATACGCTGGTTGCTTCTGCCAATAACCTGGCCAATGTAGTAAATAATATTGT
>JBEPYD010000547.1:0-3076 GCA_041641575.1 Bacteroidales bacterium | reverse complement strand
AGGATAAAAAGAAACTATATTTCATTTTTTAACTTTTTAGGATTCATACGATTATCAAAAATGGTCACAATTTTTATCGTTTCAGAATTGAACTGAAAATATGCTGTGGTTTGTTTACTTATAACACATTTTCTCAAACCTTTTTTTGCATTTGATTCTTCTGTGCTTTCAGGTAATTTTTTAATCATCTCAAAGGAATGGTCAAGTTTTTTAATGAAATCATTTTTGGCTTTTACTGACCATTCTTTCTCAAGGTAGTTCAGTAATTTCTCAAGCTTTTTTGATGCAAGTTTAGAAAGGACCACCCTTCTCATTTTTTGTACTTTTTAATAAAATCATCATAATCCACAATGTCTTCATTTTGTATTTCTGTAATCCCATTTTCAATTTCTTCTTTTTGTGGAGAAGTTAAAGATTTCCAAAAGTCTGTTTTCCCTTCCTTTTTGAAGAGCTCCATTATTGATTTTAATAACGCTGGATTCTCTGTCTCAAGGATCAATTTAGCTATTTTTATTTTTTCAGATTGAAGATTCATAACATTGAACTTATATATTAACAAATTTAGTCATTTTTAACGGATTGTTCAACAATACCCCTGCATGTCTGTTAGTAAGAATAATCAAATAACCGAAAGAACATTAATTATGTCAAAAACACCCATCACTGTTGCTTATGGCGACGGCATAGGCCCGGAAATTATGGAGGCTACCCTCCGAATTCTTGAAGCTGCCGGCGCAGAAATTGAACCAGAAGTTATCGAAATAGGCGAGAAAGTTTACCTGGCAGGAAATACCTCCGGAATCTCCAAAGACGCATGGGATTCTATTCGCAGAACCAAAGTTTTTCTGAAAGCTCCCATTACCACACCACAGGGTGGGGGATACAAGAGCCTGAATGTAACCATTCGCAAGAGTCTGGGTTTATACGCCAATACCCGGCCATGTATTTCTTATAATCCTTATGTTTCTACCAAGCATCCCATTATGGACCTTGTGATTGTGCGTGAAAACGAGGAGGACTTGTATGCCGGCATAGAGCACCAGCAAACCGATGAGGTTACCCAGTGCCTGAAGCTGATCACAAAGCCAGGTTCTGAAAAGATTATCCGCTTTGCTTTTGAGTACGCCAAAGCTTATGGACGCAAAAAAGTAACCTGTTTTACCAAGGATAACATCATGAAACTTACCGATGGGTTATTTCATAAAACTTTTGAAGCTGTGGCTTCTGAATATCCGGAAATTAAATCAGAACATTCCATCGTGGATATTGGCGCGGCGCTTTTGGCCGACCGTCCCGAAACTTTTGATGTAATTGTTTTGCCCAACCTTTATGGGGATATGCTGAGCGATGTGGCGGCACAAATTACCGGCTCCGTTGGTTTGGGAGGCAGTGCCAACATTGGTGCCGATTACGCCATGTTTGAAGCCATTCATGGTTCGGCTCCCGACATTGCAGGGCAAAACATGGCCAACCCTTCAGGGCTTATTTTGGCCGCTATACAGATGCTGGTATATGTTGGACAGGCCAGTGTGGCAGAAACTATCCATAATGCCTGGCTGCGTACGCTGGAAGATGGCCGTCATACGGCAGATCTTTACAAAGAAGACAGCAGCATCAAAAAAGTAACCACTACCGGCTTTGCCGACCGTGTAATTGAGCGCCTGGGTAAGAAGCCAGAAAAGCTGCGCCACCTGAGTTACAACACCGGACGGCAGGCGCACAAAATTCAGGGGACATTTACCAAAACCATTCCTGCTAAAAAGGAATTGGTTGGCGTTGATGTATTCCTGCACTGGAATGGTGAAAGCCGCGACCCGGAAGTGCTGGGCAAAGCCCTTAGCAAACATACCGGGGGTAAATTTGAACTCAAGCTTATCACCAACAGGGGAGTAAAAGTATATCCGGAAGGCATGCCCGAAACTTTTTGTACTGACCATTGGAGGTGTCGCTTTACCACGGATAAAATGGATGTTCCCGGACCCTACTCCGATGTTATTGAACTGAGTCAATCACTAACGGATGCTGGCTTTGACATTATTAAAACCGAGAACCTTTACCGCTTTGACGGGAAGATATCATTTTCGCTGGGGCAGGGGCAGTAAATTGGGATTTTTTGCGCAAACAATTGATAATCAGAAACTGTAAGAAGAGGTGAAAAGTTATTATGAAGATAATTTCTTCATAATAATGAATATTTGTATATTCAGCATTTCTTTATATCAGGCTTAATGGTTGATAATGAAACATCTTTTATTAATGAAATCAATAACTTGTGCAAAAATTGATTAAGAAGTATTCTATACTTGTAATTGTTATAGTTGGTCTACAGCATTTTTTGGAAATATTTACATTAGACCAATTACAAGTATTTCTGATGGACAAGCAAATTTTAAAGAATTTAACCCTCTTTTATTTTCCCTATATTAAAAATATAATCCTGGCTTTTATCATTTTAAGAGACCTTGTAAAACATAATATCAAAGGAGTTCCTGTAGTGCTTTTAACGATATTTTCTCACTTTGCAGGTGTTATTTTTTTTCTCTTCTTAATTCATAGTAAAAGTGATTACGATGATAGATAAACAATTCAGAGCTTTGATTAATAAATATGCTATTTTGATTTTTATAGGATATTCCCTGACATTTTTAATTTCATTAATTGCCCGACATGTGCCTCCTTCATCCCATACAAGTTATACTGAATTTATTGAATTACTTGATGGATTTAACTGGATCATCGGAATGGTTATAAATATTATTACCGCTATTTTGATTTTAAAAGACCTTAAGAAACTAGGTCTTAAACAAAATCTGATTGTGGTAATGACTTTATTTTTCTCATTGATTGGCGTTACCATGTTTTTTATCACCATCACAAGAGAAATGAAAAAAAATGTCAGTTCCTGATCGCTATCTAAAGAGATATACCGCCAGTTAAACCCTACACGAAATACCGTTTGCGGTGCCTTACTAATGCGTAACATGTTTTGTGCCGGTGGAAGTTGCGTGCCAACCCAGTGGATTGAGTTTCGATTAAAAGTATGTGATTGCCAAGAAGTGCAGGACATGTCAAAACG
>JBEPYD010000546.1:0-3077 GCA_041641575.1 Bacteroidales bacterium | reverse complement strand
AGACAAAACAGAAGCAAAGATTTTCTCCATCACCCGCCTGTTGCCATCAGAAAGTAAACAACAGCAAAAAATTGATACGTGGAATAACTTCTGGACCCCGGACAAAAAGCAGGATTTTAAAAATAAATTTGAAGAAGCATCTGCAAAATACGGATTTAAGCAAGGTGTTTTCAGTTCATTATTATTGAATATAGAGAAAATTTATCATCCGGTTCCACCAGCAGAGCTTGCAACAGCATTTGACGGCCTTGTTGATAATTTTATTATACCCCATGCCGATAGTGTTTTAGTAACAACTCTGGTCCGCACCAGCAATGATACAATAAAAGAAACCATCTATTCAGTTACTTCATCGATAAATGCAACAACAGCATTTGACCGGAAAAGAATAACAGAACAACTATTTAATTTTCTAAAAGAAGATTTCAACCGCCTGGTTGGGCTTTCACTTGGCGTGGTTTTTATTATTCTGCTGCTTTTCTTTGGCCGTATTGAACTTGCCATAGTAACCTATATTCCTATTCTGCTAAGTTATGCCTGGACTTTAGGCATAATGGGAATTACAGGAATAAAATTTAACATTTTTAATATTATCATTTCCACGTTTATTTTTGGTCTGGGCGTTGATTATGCCATTTTTATTACCAAAGGCATATTGAATGAATATAAATCCGGACATAAAGACCTGGTTCCTTTTAAAGTATCCATTCTTTTATCAGCCATATCAACCCTGGCTGGAGTTGGGGTATTGATTTTCGCCAAACATCCTGCCCTGCAATCCATTGCACTATTATCAATAGTGGGAATAGTATCTGTATTGCTCATCTCTTTTATCGTTCAACCCATACTTATTTCATTAATCGTCCCCCTGAATAAAACAAAACGGAAGACACCCCTCACTTTCCTCACACTCTTATTTTCGGTTGCAGCCTTTTTGTTTTTTGGCATCAGTTCTTTAATCCTTTCTATACTGGGTATTATTTTACGTTTTATGCCACTCCCCGGAAAACCTGTAAGACATTTTTACAATTACCTGCTCTGTTACAGCAATAAGTTATTGATATGGAGTTACACATTGGTAAAAAAGCGCTATATCAATTATGATAAAAAAGGCCTTAGAAATCCCGGCATTATTGTAGCAAACCACCAATCAGTAATAGATTTACTACTAATATTAAGCTTTTCACCCAAAGTAATCATGTTGGTAAAAGACTGGGTATGGAACAGTTTCTTTTTTGGAAGTGTGGTGCGTACAGCAGGCTATATCAACACCTCCGAAGGATATGAAAAATCCCTGCCAAAAATCCGCGAACGGCTGGATGAAGGATATTCCATTGTTGTTTTTCCCGAGGGCTCACGCACGCGTACGGGAAAAATCAAACGTTTCCACAAAGGAGCATTTTATATGGCAAGGGAACTGAAGGTTCCGGTAACCCCTCTTCTCTTTCACGGAGCTTTTGAAATTCTCCCTCCCGGCAGGTTCATTGTATCCAACAAGGTAATGACAATGAAATTTTTACCTGCCATAAAGGTTCATGAAAATACTGTAGGAACTACATACCAGGAAGATACGAAAGCCATTCAGGCAATCATGAGGAACGAATATCAAAACCTGAAGAAAACATACAGGCAGGTTGAATTCTATAAATCTGATCTGATTAATAACTATATCTTTAAAGGTCCTGTAATTGAGAATTATCAACGTGTTAAATTTCAGATGGAAGGTTATTATGCGCGCTTTCATGATCTAATTCCTGTTGAAGCACGAATATATGATTACGGGTGCGGGATGGGGGCCCTTTCGATAATGCTCTCCTACCTTTCCGGAAAAAGAAGAATCACTGGTTTGGATTACGACGAAAAAAAGATAGAAATAGCAAAAAATTGCATGTATGAGACAGACAAAGTAGACTTTTTACATGCCGACATATTAACATTTAAACCCGAAGAAGCCGATGTTTTTGTTTTAAGTGATGTATTGCATTACCTTACAAATGAAAATCAGCACAAACTCATGGATATTGTTATTCAAAACCTAAAGGCAGGAGGAAGTATTATTATCAGGGATGGAAACATTGCCCAAAAAGAAAAACACCGGATGACAAGGTTCAGTGAGTTTTTATCAACGAATATTGGGTTTAACAAAAAAACACAGGAATTTGCATTTATTTCCGACTCCTGGCTACATGAAGTTGCCCGAAAATATAACTTAAAACTGGCACTGGAACATTCTTCTAACATTTCCTCCAACCAGATATATATAATCACCAAACCCCGGCAGGATGACAAATAAAAAAGTAATCATTATCGGTAGTGGTTTGGGTGGGTTGGTATGCGGGCTCCTTCTGAGCAAGAAAGGCTACAATGTTACCATACTGGAGAAACATCACACCCCGGGCGGATGCTTGCAGAACTTTAAACGAAAGGGAGTGAATTTTGACACCGGCATGCATTATATTGGCGGCATGGACGAAGGGCAAAATTTGAATGTCTTTTTAAAGTATTTGGATGTATTCGATGAATTGTCGATGGAAAGGTTAAACGAAGATGGATTCGACAGAGTTGTCATTCAGGATGAAGAATTTCAGTACCCCATAGGTTTCGAAAAATTTGAATCTCATCTTTTGGAGAAGTTTCCAAAGGAAAAAAGCGGAATTACGCATCTAATAAACGCTATAAAGAAAATATCCAGGAATACCTCCCTTTATAACTTCAAGGAAGGCCCATCTCCGGACACGGTTTTTAATAATGATACATATCAGGTAAGTGCCGCCTCCTTTATTGATTCCATTACTGAAAATCCAGTTTTAAAAAATGTACTATTGGGTTTAAACCCTCTGTTTGCCGGAAATGCAGAAAAAAATTTCCTGAACAGCTATGTGCTGATCATGAATCACTATATTGAAAGCGCATACAGATTTATTGGCGGTAGCCAACAAGTAGCCGATGCAATGGTGAAAAAAATCACTGAAGCGGGAGGAACTGTAATTACAAGGAAAGAAGTAACCGAATTAGGAGTCAGCCATGGACGCATTAACAGTGTAACCACCATTGATGAACAACAATATACTGCTGAT
>JBEPYD010000545.1:0-3088 GCA_041641575.1 Bacteroidales bacterium | reverse complement strand
GAAGGGATAAATTTCCTTTGGAATATATTCATACCCTTGTACTCGATGAATTTGATAAATCACTGGAAACAGGTTTTGAAAAGGAAATGGCCGAAATCATTGATGCTCTTCCCAAAGTAAAGCAGAGGATTTTAACTTCAGCAACCAGCGATGTGAAAATACCGGAATTTGTACGACTGCAAAAACCTGTTTTTATCAATTACCTGCATGAAGGCATTTCTCAGTTAAGCATAAAAACAATTCTCTCACCTGAGAAGGACAAGTTAAAAACATTGGAAAAAGCGCTTGCTTTTATTGGGCACCATCCAGGAATTATTTTCTGCAATTTCAAAGATGCCTTGGAACGGGTAAGTGAGTTTTTAAATGAAAAAAACATTTCACATGAGTGTTTTTATGGAGACATGGAACAAATTGACCGGGAGCGGGCCCTGGTTAAATTCAGAAATGGAACTAATCAGCTCCTGCTGGCAACCGATTTGGCTGCCCGTGGCCTTGATATCCCCGAGATTAAGTTTATTCTTCATTATCACCTTCCGCCACACAGGAAAGAATTCACCCACAGAAACGGACGAACGGCCCGTATGAACCGTGAAGGCATTGCCTATATCCTGCACTGGCAGGAGGAGGAACTGCCGGATTTTATTAAGGAAATTACTACGGAAGCCTTACATTTGGAAGACCTGCCCAAAGCAGCAAACGCTTCACGCGTGCTATGGAAAACCTTGTATGTTTCGGGTGGCCGACGAGATAAGATATCAAAAGGAGATGTCGCCGGTTTATTTCTTAAGCAGGGACAGATACAAAAAGTTCAGCTCGGGGTTATCGAACTCAAACAGAATTGTACGTACGTAGGTGTTCATGCTGAGGTAGCTGAAATGCTCATACAAAAAACCACCAATAGCAAACTAAAGAAAAAGAAGGTGAGAATTAACCTCATTTAATGCCCCAATCAGAAAGCTTCATGATGCGCGGGTATTTGGGCAAACACAGATATTACCTTTGCGTTTGAATGAAAAATCAGTGAAGCCACATCATTTTAAATTTTATACATGCCAACAAACAAAAACCAAAAAATAAAAACAAGCCTGCACCCACGAAATAAAAACAGGGACAGATACGACATAAAAGCATTAACTATTGTTATGCCTGAGCTTGCAAATTATAAAAAACCCAATAAATATGGTGAAGATACAGTTGATTTTTCAGATCCTGCAGCAATAAAAACACTTAATACAGCATTGCTGGATTATTACTACAACATAAAGTACTGGGAATTTCCGGATGAAAATCTTTGTCCACCCATCCCTGGTCGGGCAGATTACATCCACCATATTGCCGATTTGTTAAGTGAGAAGAAATTTGGCATCATACCAACCGGAGATATTATTACATGTTTTGATATTGGAACCGGCGCGAGTTGCATTTATCCTGCTATTGGAGTTGCAGAATACAACTGGAACTTCATTGGCTCTGATATTGACCCCGAATCCATTGATTCGGCCACCCGTATTGTGAATTCCAATGCATCACTTAAAGATAAAGTGGAATGCAGGTTGCAAAAAAATCCGAAAGACATTTTCTTTGGCATAATTGACAAAGATGAGAAAATAGATGTATCAGTTTGTAATCCTCCTTTTCATTCATCGGCAGAAGATGCGCTGCAGGGAACACAAAGAAAAGTTAAGAATCTTACAGGAAAAAATGAAGCCATACCACCACAAAATTTTTCAGGAGTTGCCAGGGAACTTATTTATGATGGTGGCGAAAAAAAGTTTATCGATAAAATGATCAGGGAAAGTAAGAAATTTGCCAAAAATTGTTTTTTATTTTCCACCTTGGTATCAAAGCGATCGAATTTAAAAGGCATATATAAATCATTAGAGCAGGTAAACGCGCAACAGGTAAGAACCAAATCTATGGGGACCGGAAATAAATCAACACGCATTGTGGCGTGGACCTTCCTCTCTAAAGAAGAGCAAAATGAGTGGGTAAAAACAAGATGGAATGCCACTGAAGCTAGCTAAGGATTGCCATTTTTTATGCCTCCGCTCCTTCGGTATTGCAATCTAAAAGTGTATCTCTATGAAACGCAGTCATCTTGCCCCAGGGCTGTTTGCAACGAAGCCGTCATCGCGAGGAGGAACGACGTGGCGATCTGTCGGCTACAGCTTACGTCCACATCAACCTTGATTTGGGTTTCCATTGCTAACAGATCATTACGCTTGCGCTCATGATGACGAAGTATTATTTGGTTGTTTCGGTGAGCATATTATTTACAAGGTGCATCATCGCGAGGAGGTACGACGTGGTGATCTGTTTGCTACAATGACCGTCATACAAATTTCATAGGCAGTCTTGCCTCGCATACCCCTGGCCCCTAAAGGGAACACCTTCGCACGTGACTATTAGGGGAGTACCCACCAAAGCATAGAGGTATGTTTGCAACGAAGCACAATGTCAGGAAATGATTATGGCATGGGCCCGCGAAGTCTGCCAGGCATGGAGCAAGTACCATGATGTGGTGAATGGGATTGGGAGGTAGTTTATGGGAATGAAACACAAAAAATAGTTTATGATCTTAGCTTATTAATTCAAACAGATATATATTTCCACTGCAGCTTAATAGATAAATAATGTATAATTTTGCTTTGTGTATAAAGTTGAATTCATATACGAAGCTGATATAGAATTTTTTCAAGAGCAACTTCTTGACTGGTATACAGATAATGGACGGACTTTTCTTTGGAGGAAAAAATCAGCAACAAATTACGAATTAATTATTTCGGAAGTTTTTTTTACAGAGAACTAAAGCTGAAATAGTCTCAAAATTTCTCCCACTTTTCTTAAAACAGTATCCATCTAGGAAAAAACTTGCAGATGCTACAGAGATTGAATTACAAGAAATAATAAGGCCATTAGGGTTATATAAACAACGTGGTAGCCGCCTTTACAAACTATCACAAGAATTAAAAAAAAGAAAAGGTAGATTCCCTAAAGAACGACATTAGGTTGCAGAAATTATAATGATGGGGCAAAACCACATAGAAATATTGAAAAACCAATTCCAGGCTTGCCACGGAATTACCAC
>JBEPYD010000544.1:0-3091 GCA_041641575.1 Bacteroidales bacterium | reverse complement strand
CAATGGCTTTATTAAAATCTTCCAGGGCTCCCGGATAATCTTTTAACTGGAGTTTAAAATATCCCCGTTTTTTAAATGCCCCGGTATTTTCCGGGTCAAGGCTGAGAATTTTATTATAATTAGCAATTGCCGCAGTGTAATCCTGCATTAGCAAATTCATGTCTGCTGTTTGTTCAAGGATTTTTGTGCCGAGAAAACCTAATTCCATGGCCTTTCGGTAATCAGACACGGATCCTGTGTAATCACCCAGATTGGCTTTTAAGATTCCTCTACGATACCATGCAGGTGCAAATGATGCATTTATTTCTATGGCCTTGTCCAATTCCTGTTTTGCCAGATCCAGACTGTCGGTTTCAATATGAATTGTTCCTTTTAAATACCAGGTTTCCGCGGCTGTATCGTTCAAATATAATGCGCTGTTTAAAGCTGCTAAGGCTTCAGTATAGTTTTTATCATAAAACAGTAGCTTACCCTTTAATTGATAAGCGTCAGAATTGCTGCCGTTCCATGAAATTGCTCTTTCTGCCTGTTTTTGCGCAAGCGCTGTATCTCCCTCTTCCAGGCTGACATAAGCTTTTTTAAGTGTGTTGTCAGATATATTTGGTCTCAAGAGCCACACTGATATTGCAACTATGGCTAATAGCAGCAAAACAATAAAATAAGCTGTCTTTTTTTTCACAATATTTTATAAATTAAAATAATACAAAATTTTTATGCAGGTATTGCATCTGCAGATAGAGCTTCTAATTCTTTTTATTTAACGGGATGCTTCGTTGTTGGTTTCAAAAAAGATTTGTGCGCAAGTTATAATTAAAAATTTTCTTTTCCATGTTTATGAATCAGTTAAATCTTTATAATCGCTATCCTTCTGAGGGTTGTTTTTTACAGACTTTTTAGAAGCGTTCAAGCCAGCGGTACCGCCTTGCATTATCGCCAAAGCGTGCAGTAATTATAAATTCATGCGAACCATAATTATACCTTCGTATGCTGCTCAGGGGATAGTCAAAGGCATAACCAAAGTAATATTTGTCGTACTTGAAGCCTCCGAGTATGGCAAATGCATGTCCGGTGCGATAGGAAACGCCGGCCCAGTATTTCTGCTCAAAGTATAGCTTAGCATTAATGTCAAGCTGTGTATTTAATAATTCATTCGTTTTTAAGAGAAATGAAGGTTCTATGGAAAAATTACTTTTTCTCCTGCTTCTGGGGTTAATGTCTATTTTATATCCTGCAGTAAGGTAGTAATGGCGCAACATTTCTTCATATCTGTTAGCGCCGTTGTCTCCCAGCCTGAATGGTGATTCAAATAACTGGGTGGCTGAAAAGCCGGCGTAAAAAGCCTCCATTACATAATACACGCCAAAGTTTGCATCAGGTGTAAAGAATGCGTTATCCATGTTCTGCAGGAATTGGTCATCGTCTGAATAGGCCCTGAATTCTTCTTTATTTATTTTAAATTGATATCCCTGTCCTGAAAGGCCAAAAGAAAGCTGCGCATCTTTCATCCTAAGATGGTATGCATAGGTAAGTTGTATACCCGTGCGGTCAATTAAGCCGTTTTTATCATTGAATATGTATCCTCCAAGACCAACCCTTCCGCTTCTTGCGGATGACCTGCGGCGCTTGCGTATAGATCTGTTGCTACTAATAAAGCTGTTTTTTAACAAGCGTGTATCAAAACTTAAAGCATGTGTTTTGGGGGCCTGTGGAATGTTTAACCATTGCTCACGGGCAGTGAGACTTATCGCTGTATACCCATAAGCACCTGCAATGGCAGGATTAAGCAGGTAGCCGTTCATCATGTACTGGCTGTATAACGGTACTTGCTGTGCTTTTGATTCCTTAATACATAAAATGGAGAATACAAACACCATAAACAAGCCAATACGTATGCTTTTATTCCACTTAGCTGTTACCACATGTATGTTTTTCGAAAGTAAATCTTTCATGTTTTTTTTTTTAGCGAACCAGTGTTACGTTTCCAACCTGTGGTTTTAATCCTTCTGTCTTTAAGTTTATTACATAATAATACGAATCCATGGGTAAAGGGTTTCCTCTTGTATCTGTACCATCCCATGCGTTTGTATTGTTATCATATGATCCCTGGTTGCGATAAACCAACCTGCCCCATCTGTCAAAGACTTCAATTGTTGCATTAGGGTAAAACTGAATTTCTTCAATTTGCCATACATCGTTCACATTGTCTCCGTTAGGCGTAAATACATTGGTTATTTCTTTTAAACCTTCCAGGTATGCCATCAATACGATGGTGTCTGCGTTTACACAATTGTTTTCATCGGTAACTTCCAAAATGATTTCCCGTTCATATCTGTCGCTGTATAGTAAGATAGATTCAGATATATCACCGGTTGACCACGTATATAACGTTGCTGAAGGAGCCTCAGGTTGCAATGTTAAAGGATCGCCAGAAATAAGCGTATCTCCACCAAGGTTTACTACTGGTAATTGGTTTACTTTAAGGAAGGCCGAGTCTTCAGCTGTACAATTATTTTCATCGGTAACAGCTACACTTACCCATTCTTCGCGTCCTGTGGTATAAGTAGGTTCTGATGTGCCGTCGTGCCATTGGTAAATTAAATCTCCGTATCCTGTTGCATTTGCTTCAAATTCATAGGTCTCACCAATACAAATTTCGGCAAACTTCTCAAGGCCTATTTCCGGTCCTGCTACAAGTACGGTGGCATAAACAGGGGCTCCAACACATGAATACTGTGTGTGTTCATAAACAGTAATGGTATAAATTCCAGGACCATCTGTCCACTTTATCATTACTGAGTCGTTCCAGTTTTCTACAATTTCGCCGCCATCAACAACCCATTCAAATGCAGAGGTATTAAAACCTTTAACCCCATAAACAGCCCCGGCATCATTCACGCACGAAACATTTATATGCTGTGCATTTGCGAATGATCCCGCCGCTATTATGATGATTAATATGATTAGCTTTAATGTGTGTTTCATTTTTCCCTTTGCAAAAGATGGTTATTATTTCCCCCTTTTTGTTGTTTTTAAAAAACCTGCCGGCTAAGCTGCTGCCTGCCGACAGGTTTGGTAAATCTTTTAAGTTATG
>JBEPYD010000543.1:0-3100 GCA_041641575.1 Bacteroidales bacterium | reverse complement strand
GATGATCAGGAGTAACATCATCAGACAAGATTATTAATTGAAGGACCCTTGCCCGGTGACGCCGGAGAAAATGTTTTACCCTGCCTGCTGACTGGAATATTTCAGCCGCAATATGAATGGTACGATTCGTCCAACCCAGTATTACAATATGGTTGTTCACTGCTACAGGAGTAAGTCCTTGTTCAAGATTTCTGATTTTCCGGTTTAAGGAACTTGTAATTATGGCTACCAGTGAACCGAGAAAAACCACGTATCCGGCCACGGTAATAATGGTTGAAATGAATCTTCGCCATATTCCTTCATCATCACCAAGGTAACCCGGATCTGAGAGACGTAAAAATGCCCACCATACAGCGTCTCCAAAACTTTCTGTAGGTTTTCCGGATGGTATTACCAGTAAACCACCCACTACAGAAATAAATCCAATAAATGCGGCCACTGTTAACAATTGATAAGGTGCGCCCTTAACAAGTTGTCTTTCTATAAAAAACATAATTTGCTGCCTGAATCTTATTCTTCCTTTTCTCATGAATGATATTTTTAATGGCCTTGTTTGAGAAAAATATTGCAATTACCCCTTGCTGAAATTCTGAATTTATTAACTACAGAAGGCGCATAAAATGAATATGGATAACCGGGTAAAAGTTTTAGAGTTCATTCTTAAATCTTCTAATTTACAGATAATTTTTAAATGATACCTTCATGTTTTTTTTATATGCTCCAATATTATTGCTGCAAAATACTGATGATGACAGATGTAAATGAAAGTAATATTTTTTTGCTAAAACCTTATATTTTTCATAATATCGCTTTTCTTTTTCAGGTCAATATTTTCTTGAAGAGAACAGGTGAAAAAACAATAACAGATGGCCATAACATTAGATCAGATACTCGTACTTTCAGTTCTTGTTTTTATTCTGATATCCCTGTATTATGAGCTCCTGGGACCTTCATTTACCTTTATGGTTGGTGTTTCTTTTCTTGGTATTACGGGTGTTTTAACGCCATCAGAGATTATTTCCGGTTTTGCCAACGAGCAGATAGCTGTTGTGATAATGCTTCTCCTTATTGGCGATATAGTGCGTAAAACCGGGGCAATTGAATCGGTTTTCGACAGGTTTTTCCGTGGGGCAAAGAGCTATAAAGGCTTCCTGAGCCGCATGATGATTATGGTTTCCGGGTTTTCTGCTTTTTTAAACAATACGCCCCTGGTGGCTTTAATGATGCCTTATGTGCATAGCTGGTGCAGGCGGAATAACATTTCCCCGTCAAAATTTTTAATTCCGCTCTCTTATGCTGCCATTCTGGGGGGGAGCGCCACACTTATTGGAACTTCCACCAATCTTATTGTAAACGGATTGCTTGTAGACATGGATAATCCAATAGATGTAACTGAGTTATACATGTTCGATTTCGTGTGGGTGGGTCTGCCCATGATTGTGATCGGGTACCTTTATCTGATGATTTTTGGTGATAGATTATTGCCATCCAATGCTGATGCCATTACAGATTTCAACCGCCACTCGCGGGAATACATCGTAGAAGCCCGTGTTCGGTCAGATTCCCACCTTATTGGAAATACAATTGAAGAATCCGGGTTAAAATCATTACGGGGCCTTAAACTTGTAGAAGTTATCCGCGAATCTTATAAAATTTCTCCGGTGACTACAGATGTAATTCTTGAAAAAAATGATACCCTTGTTTTTGCAGGAGATACTTCTACCATTACAGACCTGATTAATTCCAACAGCGGCCTGTCGCTTCCGGAAATAGGCATGTTATTACGCAGAAGAGAATCAGAGGTTATAGAAATTGTAGTTTCTCAGAATTCCAGCATAATTAATAAGAATGTACGCGATATTAATTTTCGTGGATTGTATGATGCGGCTATTCTTGCTGTACACAGAAATGGCGAACGCATTTCAAGGAAAATCGGAGACGTGGTGCTTAAAGCCGGCGATGTACTGCTGATTTTTGCCGGACAGGATTTTGTTCGCCGTACACAGGATACCCAGGATTTTTATTTTATCTCAAAAGTGCGCGATTTTCGCAAACTTGAGCCATACAAGCTGCTGGTTTTGTTCGGTGGAACCTTTGCTGCAATTATGTTATCGGCCTTCCAGGTAATTTCTTTATTTATGGGCTTGTTAATAGTTATCCTGGCATCGTTGGCCCTGAAAATTACCAACCCCAAAGAATTGCCCCGTGGCATAGATTATAACCTTGGATTAATAATAGTAATGTCTCTTGCGCTGGGTATAGCCATGATAAAATCAGGAACTGCCGATATGATTGCTAACCTGATCATAACTGTATTCCTGCCACTGGGCCAGGTTGGGCTTTTATTCGGAATTTATTTTATCACCACCATCCTGGCTGCATATATCACAAATAAGGCTGCTGTTGGAATAATTTTTCCCATATCGCTCACCATGGCAACCAACCTCGACCTTCCGTCAATGCCTTTTATTCTGATAGTAGCCTACGCTTCCGCAGCCAACTTTATGACGCCTATTGGCTATCAGACTAACCTGATGGTTTACGGACCCGGCCGGTATTCTTTTAAAGATTTCTTTCGCATAGGGTTTCCCCTTACCCTCATTTATATGGTAGTTACTGTGATAATTCTTCGACTGAAGTATTTGTAATCCATTTTTTTCCTGTTTAACTTTGTAATAAATGCATTTCCATGACGGGAATTGGCATATAATGGAAACTTAAAGTTTTCTCCATAAAAAAAATATAGTTTGCCACGAAGAATAAAATATTTTTTATGAATAATGTTGATGTGTAAGGATCGTAAACCACGAATACACTAATGATGTCTATTCTTTGAATAAACGCTTTGTGTGAATTCATATTTCATTCTTACGGCATGGCGCAAGTCTTTCCGACTTTTGCCATAAATAGATAAATTCTCACAAATTGCAGGTATTCGTGCCTTTGTGGTTTAAATCAAGCAAAGGTGCGCCTGAAATAAACAGCAGAATATCAATTATTCACATATAAAATATCTGGATTACACCCAACAGTATTATATAAATATTTTCTCAGATCCATTACACCTACAAAAGACCTACAATGAATCAAATAACGTATT
>JBEPYD010000542.1:0-3101 GCA_041641575.1 Bacteroidales bacterium | reverse complement strand
TGGAATCACTGACAAAAAGGGTACGGTGAAAAACCCTTGTGTTTCCGCTTTTTGTTTCGAATAACTCCACTTGTTGCACACCCCGGGAATTACCGCCATTAACATAGCTGAATTCAATGATCTTTTGGTCCGGATCAACGGTGATAATCTCCAGTCCAACAGCCATGGTTTCCAGGTTATGCATTACACCTACTTTCATAAAGAAAACCTGCCCGGTTTGAATTCCATTATACGCGTCTGTTTTATACATAATGGAATTATTTTTCTTAGAGATTAATATCCCAAAAGAAAAGCGTTTTCCGTTCCAGCAAACCGCGGGACTTTCTGTGGTATATGCCTCCCATACTTCTTCGGGAGTAGCCTTTATCAGGTATGATTTTTCATGTTTACGATAAAGGGAGGCGTCCTGTCCGTGTCGGTAAGTGGCTTTCAGATCCCGGAAATAGATGTGGTTTTGTTTTATTTGCTCATGGATAAACTTTCGTACATTCTCCTGAGGAATGCGCTGAAAGTCAATTTCATTCAAATTCATCTGTGCATAAAGGGGCAGACTAAGCAGGGCAATGAGCAAAAAGAATAAAGTTTTCATGGCAGGTAGAAAAAATAAAGCTTATACACGATAAATATGAAACATTTATACCACAATTTCACAGAATAGTTGTGTTTCTTTGATGAAAGGATGAAATTTTAACATTAATGGAATCTCAAAAAATCAAAGTGAGGAATAAAATGCGGCACGCTTTAGAAAAGCGCGCCAGTTTTGTGCTGGTTGCTATTTGCTGAAGATTTGGATTTAATTCACTTTCACAAACTTTTGTGAATAAATCCCTGATTTGCTTTTAATAGTGATAACATAAAACCCTGCAGTTAAGTCTTTCATATCTAATGTGTAAGGAAGAATATCTGATTTTTGGCTGCGCTTCAAAATACTTCCGGAAATGTTTGTGATTATGATGTTATATTTTTCCGGAGCAGGCTTTTGAGCATCTATCTGCAAGATATCGTTCCGTTCATCATACCATATTTTATAACTGTCTTTATTAAAAGATTGAATATTTGTAACGGGCAGAAACCGGTAGCTCCATGTATTGCTGTAGCCGGCTATATCTTTGATTTTGGCTGAGAGAGTAACGCCGTTTTTATCGGCCTCTGAAAGCACATAAACATAACTGAGCGTATCGCTCAAACCGTTTACCGGGATACTATCCATTCTTTCTTCCTGTGCGCCATAACTTCTGAATATTTCAACGGCTTTCAGTGGACGGGATTCTTTTGCAGCTTCCATCATCAAAATTAATTTTAAGCTGTCACCTACTGAGCCGGCAAGTACTGATTCTCTGCCGGGCCGAATCAAAGGGGGAGAATCATCAATGTTGATCGTATACGATATACCGGCAGAATCATTCAGGACATCTGCGACATACGCAGTAAGGTTGATGGATCCTTGCATTTTTTGAACCACATAAGTAAATGAATCAAGGTAAGCTGTTGTGGGATCAAAGGACTTTTCTAAAAACATATTTTTTGATGCGCCATCACTTTCATACACCATAAAGCGGCTTATCGGCCTTTCTTCCATTTTACTGATTGCCTGGGTCACGAGTTTTATTGTATCGCCTTTGGTATGCAGGCGACCATAAGTTTTGGGCACGAAATCAATTTCAGGTTTACCAGAGGCTTTTTTGATAAGCCGCACAGCATCAACAATTGCTTTTTTGCCGGCACCGATATTTACCAGTTCCAGCGAATCCTGCGATGACAGCCACTGCTCTCCTGCAATGAAAAACCCTTTACCATACCTGTTTTGGTCAATCAGAAAGGTATCGGATGGAATTCCCTTTCGCCATACAAAAATCGCCAGGGAATCTGTTTCGGTTAGCGAATGGTCATCATGTAAATAAAACGAGATCCTGTATTTGGCGGGTTTTAGTTGAGGCAGAAAGTAGAAGGCTGTATTGCCACTTTCCAAAACCAGACTTTTGGAAGGCCCAAACCCAGCTGCAACCGAATCAGCAGGTTGTACAAGGCGAAAGTGAGCCGGGTTATGGGTATCATAAATCTGTGCCTTTTTTATAGCTACCACAGAAGGTATGCTGCGTGTGTTGCCATCAGAGGGTTCATTAACAATAGATTCGCCTATCATCATCACCGAGGAACCTCCACCATCCAGATTTATGGCCTCCGTGCATCCGAGGTCCAGCAGAATCTTTGCAAGCGTAGGCAGGGTAACCCCTTTTGAATGGCTTTGTCTGCCATCTACCACCAGATTGATGATTTCTCCTGCAGATGTTCTTCCTATGGCAGTTCGCGGAGCTTTTGTTGCAATAATGTCATCATAAAACAATTCAGGTTCAAAATTGGTAATGATGGTGCTATCCTTTATCAGTAATGGACCACCCCCAATGGCTTCACTGACCTGCCAGATATTGCCTCCAGAAGGAAAAGTGTCGCTGGGTTGGGGGAGAGGCAATGCTGATAAGGTATTGGGGGCTGGTAAGGGATAGGAATAGGTAACATCATTCCCTGGCAAGGTATACACCCAGGTAGCTTCCGGCTGCAATTGTGCACTTACTCCAAAAGCGCTGCGGGTAGGATAATAGGTGTAATTTTCATTGTTATGGGGGCGGACAACTGCACGAATATTTGGAGCCAGTGTTTCAGTACTATTCATCACCAGGCTGTAGGAGACATCAGCACCAAAAAACCCGCCGTTTGTCATAAGCAGAATATCATCAGGACTATTGCTGAAATACTGTTCCGGCTTCTTATTTTTCTCAGAATAGAGTGGGAAAAATACAAGGTTTCCACCTGAAATGTCGGTGCTGGTATAATAAGCCGTTATGGTATCGCCATCTATCTTGCCCCGGGCTTTATAAGCTTTTATTTCTTCTGGTAGATGGATGTTTGCCGGGGTTGTTTCTTTCCAGCGCAAAAGATTTTGAGCGGAAACAGCACCCACACAACTCAGAAGAAATAAGGTAAGAATTGGCTTTAACTGCATCATTACACCCCATTTAAAGTTTTGAAAAAACTATCCCTAATCAGGATTTCTCCACCAGCTTATAATTTTCAATGGCCGCCCGAACGGAGCCGTGAAGCAG
>JBEPYD010000541.1:0-3109 GCA_041641575.1 Bacteroidales bacterium | reverse complement strand
TATTTATCTTGCTCCTTTCCCCATTATTTACAGTTACCGGACAGGATTATGTTACCGGTTTTGAGCTTCGTAATCTGGAAAATGAAACCGTAACCTTTGAGGAATTAAAAGGCGAAAAAATTACTGTAGTTGATTTTTGGGCCACATGGTGTAAACCCTGTATTTATTCAATACCCAAACTGGAAGAAATTTACCAGGAGTATGCTGACAGGGGCGTTAATTTTATAGGAATTAGTGTTGACAGTCCCAGAAACCTTTCTAAAGTGAGGCCTATGGCCGCTTCGCTGGGTATTACTTATCCTGTTGTACTCGATCCTAACAGCGAAACAATGAGCAACTGGAATATTCTGGCAGTACCTACCTTGCTTGTGATAAATGAAGATAATAAGGTGCTTTATTTTCATGAAGGGTTTAAACCTGGTGATGAGGAGCTCATTCGCGCTGAATTTGAAAAATTACTTGACGGAAATTAGCATCTATGAAACAGATTCGGTTTTTCTTAATTATTTTTTCTTTGGCTGCTTTTTTCCTGAATCAACCCCTGCAGGCGCAATTAACAGGAAATAATCTGTTTGAGTACCAATACGGGAATATCCCCGATATTGAACCTGAGGAGATGAGTACGCATTACGATCAGCTAAACCTTACATACCGGCACCAAAAAATGAAGGTTTCCGGCAAGTTTGAATATTTTTATTCGCCGCTCGCTGACAGAAGTTATGCCGATCTAACACAGTTCAATTTTTCTTACCGGGATAAGGGATTTTCTGCTGAAATTGGAAATTTCTATGGCATGATTGGCAATGGTATATTGTTGCGGGGGTATGAAATACCTGCGTCCATTTTCGAAGACCCGGGTTACCGGATCAGGCATGGGTTTTACCGTGATATTCAGGGTGTAAAACTTAAGTACGAGCATGATCTCTTTTACCTGAAGGCCATGCGCGGAAAGCCACTGGTTAATCAATTGCCACCAACGCTGGAAGTGGAGGACAGGAGAGTTGATTTAGTTGAGGCTGCCGAAGCAGGTTTTTACATCAGGGATCAAACGGTGGGTTTTGCTTTTTTAAGAAATCAGCGTCCTGAATCAAATACAAGTTATCTGTCGTGGATTGGTTCTGGTAATATTTTTACAGGTTTATCCTATTCTTTTGAAGTTATGCACGAGTTGAATGGCGAACATGCTTATTTCTCCTTTAACGAGCAGGCAACTTCAGCTATTTATGGTAGTTTAAATTATTTTTCGGGTTCGTTTGGTGCCAGTTTTGAATTTAAAGATTATGCCAACCTGATTCTTGGCTCATCGTTCAATGATCCGCCAACACTGGTAAAAGAACATAGCTACCGCCTTTTAAACAGAAGCACTCATGTACCCCAACTTGATGATGAAAGTGGTATCCAGGCGGAGATGTATTACCGGTTTCCATCGGGCTCCATGCTTACATTTAACACTGCGCATACCATAAATGAAATACGCACATCATTTTATTTTTACGAATACTTCCTGGAATACACATTCAACATTCTGGAAAAGAACCACGCCAAAGTTTTTATAGATTACGCAGCTGATGACATTCAGTTCCAAACCAACAGGATAACAGGTGGAATAACTTTTGAAACATCATTAAAAAATTACTGGAGTACAAATTTTGAAATAGAAGCCCAGCATTTCGAACGCCCTTTTAATACTGTACAGCGTGTGCAGAATTACCTTGTTTCTTTGGGTTTAGCTAAATCGCACGTATTCAGCGCATCAGTATTGGTGGAACTAACCAATGACCCTGTGCTGGTAGACCGTGTAAACACAATGGAAATTGAGGAAGGATACCGGCCCTATTACGGACTAACCGGCTCATATAAACTTCTTAAGAAACATACTTTGCAACTTTTTATTGGCGAGCGCAGGGGAGGCCCTTCCTGTACATCGGGCATTTGTTATGAAGTGCCTGATTTTCGGGGGGTGGAGCTTCGCCTTTCAAGTCGATTTTAAATCTGAATATTATTTCAATATGTATAACCTTTAATTCCTTAAACCATGAAAACCATTAAAAATTTACTTTTATTATTTGTGCTTTTACTGTTAAGTGCGGGCACCTATGCCCAGCAGGTAGGAGAAGCGGCTCCTGATTTTAGTGTTACAACCGCAAGCGGCAGCAGCTTTAGCCTGGCCGAAGAAGCAGGTAATCTGGTGGTGCTTTTTTTCTTTGGCAACAGCTGTCCCTCATGCATTGGAGTTGCACCTACGGTTCAGGAGGACATATACCAGGTGTACAATACCAATCCGAACTTTACTATGCTGGGACTCGATACATGGGACAATTCATCTTCAGTTTCTTCAGTTAATGTATTTAAATCAGGAACAGGCGTTACTTTTGACCTGGTAGTCAAGGCTGGAAATATAGCCTCTTTGTTTGGAACTACCTATGATCGAATTCTGGTTATTGATGCAAATGGTGTTCTCGTTTATAAGGGCTCCCAAAACGTAAGCGGGGATATCAATAATGTTATCAGTGCCATTGATGAGCATTTGCCTTCAGGTGCAACTTCTGTCTCAAATACAAGATTAAACTTCATTTCTAATGTATACCCCAATCCTGCATTTGACGTTGTAAACTTCAATGTTAACCTAAGCCAACCTTCAGTAATTACTGTGGAATTATCTGAGATAACAGGAAAAACAGCACAAATCCATACTTTTGAAAGGAAATCACCCGGTGCTCATAACCTGGAGTTCTCTCTAAATGGTTTAAATCAGGGTTTGTATATCTATACCATTAAAACGGAAAGCGGAAAGCAAACTGAAGGAAAATTATTTGTTAAATAAGGTACTACCCTTATTTTAGTGGTTAAATATTTTTACAGGAACTAAAATACTGTTTAAATACAGTTGTAAATGTGGTTGAAATATAGTTTAAATGTTGCTTTTTTTGATTGACGCAAAATAGTACTCATTTTTACCGATAGTTTTTTTACCTTCTTCGAAATATTTTCAAATGCATCCTTCTTTAGGTATCCTTATTCAAAAGCTATCTCTGTTTGGCAAACAATTTCCATTAAAGAGCTATAAGATATATTAATAAAATGTATTATGGGGTATCTAATCATCTCC
>JBEPYD010000540.1:0-3114 GCA_041641575.1 Bacteroidales bacterium | reverse complement strand
GCTTTACTTTTTTCAAAAGCTATCTTACTTTCTTTTAATTTAGTACTAATATTATTTTCAAAACCAGAGCCAGTGACCAAAGCCAATAGCTCACCTTTCCTTACCGATTGTCCAATTAATGCAAAAAGATTTACCTGACCATCTGCAGGAGTATTAACAGCAACTGATGATTGAGGTTGTCCGCTTACCTTTGCCGAAGTATGAATTACAGAATAAAACGGTTTGAGTGTAACTTCCTGAGTAGCAAAATCAGTTTTCCAGGCCTGTTCTTTCAGAAAGGTAATTTCGTCTCCATTATCTTCTTCTGCAAGGGAAGCAACGGCCTCATTGGCATTGGCATATACCTGAATCTCTGGAATTTCAAATATTACTTTCCCGGTTGAAACATTCAACTCAAAAATCAGTTTGTAGGTTCCGGTTTCTTTTGGCTGCAAAGCTGGTCTGAAAATGCCTGGTGAAGAAGGGGCATCTATGCGATGTCGAATTCCTTTATCACCTTTTATAATACTTACTGTTAATTCACCTTCTGATACTGGCTTATAGGTGTTTAATTGTGTAAAGTGAGCCGCAAACTTACTTGTCTGTCCAACTGTTAATGAGGGAAATTCTACAAATAGTTCATATTCGTTTGAAAAAAGTGTAAAGTTTAACGGTTCAACTTCGGGTCCATGTTCATCATGTGCAGCATGCCCTTCTGCTGAATCATGCGAATGCCCACCCTTATCGGTAACACAAGCTACAAACAGGGTTATAATTAAAAGTGTTGAGGTGTATATTATTGTCTTCATTTGTTTTGCTACATGAATGTGAAAAATAGATTGCTGATTGTGAGTTGAGGAGTGTAGAATTCAACAACAAAACAATCAGCAATCCTAAATTTAATGCTCATGATCATGATCGTGGTTATGATCATGATGTTCCTCATCACCAGAAGCACTTGTGCTATCTCCAACAACAAAGTCTTCCTGGTCGCTATGTTCATGATCGTGCTCATCGGCATGATCATGGTCATGCATTTCAGTACCATGGTCATGTTCTTCGTTGTCAGCTTCCTGAACACCAGAACCACACGATGTGGCAAGAGCAACTAAATAAACTGATAACATTAAAAAATACATAAAGCGTTTCATAATAAATTAATTTTAAGTGTTTAACATTAAGGTAAATGATTAAAAATTGGAAATACAGACTGACTGTAAATAATTAAATTTTACATTATTGCATTTGCAATAAGAATGTACCTTCCCATTAATAAAACAAGATTTGTACGTATGTAAAATGAAGTCTTATGTTTACAGTTTAATCTTCTTACAGGCAGTACATAGATACGTTTGACCTGAAATTTAAGCAAAAGGGGGAGGAGCCCGTAAGCCGATGGCACCGGGCAGAAAATATAAACTTATCAGAAAATGTTTTTCTGGGTAATTATGTTTACCCTTTTCAGGAGGATGATCTGTTAAGTGATTTGTTAAGAATGTGCAGAGAATGATTGATGAAATTGGCTTAGGCATCTCTGATTCAACAGTTAGCCTTGAAAATCTGTACTCGTCAGATGCTATGGTGTGTTCATGGGCAGGAAATGAATGCTTGTGACTTTTCTTATTTTCTTGTTTGCCTTCATGATGATGATGTTCGTGATGGTGGTGTTCATCATCATGGGCATGTTCATGTTCATCTGCCGTGTGGTGTGCAATAAAAAAAATATCCATTGCATTCTTGTCATGATGATGTGGTATCATCTGATGACTTAGCACCATCAAAAAAGACAGCAACAATGATATGGAATATATCTTCAGTTTCACATTTACAAAGTTACTTTAATTTATATTCATTTCAAATCCCTACTTTTGGGGATACTAAATAGTATTTGTGATAATTTTCCTGACTTGCCAATTTCTGTTTTTTAGCGGCTAATGTAAGGAATTGAAAAGTTAATTATATTTAAACCTGGTCACAAAATTACCTGATGACTTCATCTGTTTTTCTTAAAAACAGCAAGATTTGAAAACCCACCTTTCCCATAATATTTTAATTTTGGATTCAAAAAAAAGGGAAATGATCCATGCTTTTTACCATAAGCGAATAAATGCCGCCATAGATTTTATCGCGGCACATTTACACGATAAATTAACGCTGCAAAAAGTAGCTGCAGAGGCTGGATTTTCACCGTTTCATTTTCACCGGATATTTAAATCCATCACAGGAGAAACGCTTACCTGCTATATAAAACGTCAGCGCATGGAGAAAGCCTCCAAAATGCTGAGGCATGAGACCGGGAAAGAAATCAATGAGGTAGCCGCTGCAGCAGGTTATTTTTCCGCTGCAAATTTTTCGCGCGATTTTAAAGCCTTCTTTGGCGTTACGCCCCAGGAGTACAGATTTAAGAAAGTCCCTGATAAACCCTTCCGGAAGGATATGAAAACAAAACAAAATCTGCTTTACAAAGGCATCACCTTCCTTAATGAAAAAATGGTGATTTATACCCGCATCCATGGCGGATACAATCCTGAAATTATATCACCGGCTTTTGAGCAACTCTACCTTTTTGCCCGCGATCAGCGGTTGCTTCAAACCGATAGTCAGTTTATCGGTATGGGATATGATGACCCAGACTTTACCCCAACAAATAAATGCCGGTACGATGCCTGCATGACCCTAAGTGAAAAGCCTGAACTACCGCAGGAAACTGCTTTCAATACCAAAAAGATAGCAAGTGGCCGCTATGCAGGCTTTGAATTTTCCGGTGCTAAAGAAGAATTTGCTTATGCCTGGGATGTCATTTTCCGCAAATGGCTGATCAGGAGTGAGTATCTGCCGGATGATAAACCGCACCTGGAGATATACGGACCAAAAAAACAATCGGGCGATACTATTTTTGAAGCGCACTTATATTTACCTGTCAAACCCATAAAAAAATGGGTTCGACCAAGAATTTAATGGTAATTTGCAATTTGTTTATAAATGGTTGAAATATAGTTTAACGTAGTTTATATGTTGTTTTTTGGATTTCAGAAGTTGGAAATTTATCAGCTTTCAAAAGAGTTGGTAAAGGATATTTATAAGTTAAGCAGTTCTTTTCCCACAGATGAAAAGTATGCTCTTGTACAGCAAATA
>JBEPYD010000539.1:0-3139 GCA_041641575.1 Bacteroidales bacterium | reverse complement strand
AAAAACTATTGTAATGTAAGCTTTAATTAATCTATGATTTTTCATGTACCTATAATTTCAACAATAAAGCGTTAAGCCAGAATGCTTCCATCTACTTTCCTGCTTTCAATTCGAAATTTGTAAGTAATTCTTACAGCTTTCTGATTTTTTCAGCAGGTCCTTTAATAAATCCAACCGGTAAAAGGATGTTCTGAAATCTTGCATTTTGGCGCAAGTGTAATTTCATATTCCTGCCCTGGCAAATCATACTACATCACTAAACTTATGAAAGCTATTATTAAAAAAGTTTTTTCATAACATGGTGTCCGGGAGAAATTGAAGTTGCAGGTTTTCCGGAGATATTGTAATTATTAAAAGATTTGGTTATTCCGAAATCGTCTTTTCCTCCTCTTCCTGCAACCAGACCTTGGTAACACCACCTGAAACAATAAACTTCATAGCTTCTGAGGGAGGAATATCAAGTTTACGGATATATTCCCTGGGTACAATAAACATTTCGCCACTGAAATTGTAAGAGTGAGGAAAATAAACAGCCACTTTATCGGCAATTCCTAAATCGGTAAGGTCGGTTTGGGTAACAAAGCCCATTTTTTCAAGGTCAGATATGGTGTTTACGCGCACAAGCACCGGCTGGTTGAATTTTTTCTCGTTGCCCACCAGGGCGGTAAAAAGATCGTTGATGGCGGAATAGACGGTTCGAAGTATGGGAGCTTTGTCAAGTAGCCGGTTTATCAGTTGCTTTATGGGTGTAAAAACAATGGAGTTTCCGACGTACCCCAAAAAAGAAATGATAATAAAAAGCAGCAACACACCAAGTCCGGGGATTGAAATATGAAGTATGTTTTCAATGTATTCTTTGAGTAACCCATCCACAAAGGCAAAGATCAGATACATAATGTAAAGGGTAATGCCTATGGGTGCCACGTAAACCAATCCCTGCAGGAAGTACCGGAAAACCTTTTTTACTTTTCTTGTGTTTGGGTTTATATTTGTATTTGTTTCCATTTTATTTGTTCTCAGTTTATTTTGTAAGGTTATCCCTTATTTTTTTAGGAAGACCGGCCACTACCAGCTCATATGAGTCTTTTGTCCATTCTCTTATTTTTTCATCGGCAATGGTTCCATCCACTAAAACAGTATTCCAGTGCTTTCGGTTCATATGGTATCCCGGAGTTACCGAAGGAAATTGTTCTCTCAATTCAATTGCTTTTTCAGGTTTACATTTAAGATTTACAGCAAAGGCTCTTTCAAGAGAAGTTAGTGCAAACATTTTGCCCTGCACTTTAAAAACCAGTGTGGTTTCATTAAATGGAAATCCTTCCGAAACACCCGGCAAGGTTAAGCAAAATTCCCTGAATTCTTCTATGTTCATGAGGCAATAATTAAAACTGTGGTGTAAATGCATCTTCAATGTGCTCAATGGTGTATGATTGTTTATTGAAAACTACTGAGATTACATCGAATCGGGTTTCCTCATGCACATCATACTTCAGAATATATGCTTCTGCAGCATCAATAATATACTTTTGCTTTTTAAAAGTAACCGCATCATGCGGATGCTCGTAAAAATCGCTGGTGCGGGATTTTACTTCCACCACAATCAATTGTTTGTTATAAAAGGCTACAATATCCAGCTCTTCATGCCTGTACCGCCAGTTCTTATGCCTTATTTTATAGCCTTTCTCCACAAGGTAGCGGGCAGCCAGGTCTTCGCCTTTTTTTCCCAGTTCAAGATTTTTGAAGTTGTTCATGGGGTAATTTATGAATAAGTTAAAACACTCTCATCACTCTTAACCTCCAGCCTTACCTCCGCACCATGAATAAACGCCTGGTTGTTTTCCCGGTGTCCGGCAGGAAAATTAAAAGCCACGGGAATATCGTATGTCTGCATAATCCGATGGATGATGGTTTCTGCATCCTCTCCAAAGGGCACAGCATTATCGCGCATATCTGTCATGCCGCCAATTACCAGTCCCGATATCGCGCCAAGCGTGCCATTTAGTTTAAGGTTCATCATCATGCGGTCTATGTGGTAGAGGTATTCATCAAGGTCTTCAAGAATCAAAATATTTTTTTCGGGGGAAGGGAAAAAAGAAGTCCCATTCATGCTGTAAAGCATTGAAAGATTCCCGCCAACCATCCTGCCTGTTGCTGTGCCGGATTTGTTGTACTTATGGCCCTTAAATTGATATTCGGGTTTATTTCCAAAAAGGATATTTTTGAGCGTTTGAGCAGCCGGGTTTAAAACATTTTCAGGTGTTATATTCACCGGCATTGTGCCATGAATGCTTTGTATGTTGCATTGCCGGTACAAAAAGCCATGCAAGGCGGTAATGTCGCTGTACCCTATAATCCATTTGGGATTTTTGCGGAAAAGTTCACTGTCATTTGCATCCAGCAACCGTATGGTGCCGTAACCTCCCCGTGCACAGGCAATGGCTTTTATGTCCGGATCATTGATACATGCCAATAAATCATGCCTGCGCTGTACATCGTTGCCGGCAAACTGATTATAGGTGCTGTATAAATTTTCTCCTTCAACTACTTCCAGTCCCCAGGATTTATAACAATCAATGGCGCCAGCAGTTTCAGCAGTGCTGATCTTTCGTGCCGGAGCAATTATTCCTATTTTATCGCCTTTTTTGAGATACGCGGGCCGCAACATCTTATATTTTTTTACTTTTGTAAACTTATTTTAATCATTCAGATTTTAAAAGTAACATTTTCATAAAGATTATCGAAAATTTAACACCAGAAAATGACCCATAAACCGAAACGAACTACTGTAACTGCTGCTTTACCCTATGCCAACGGACCTTTACATATTGGCCATATTGCCGGTGCTTATTTGCCTGCTGATATTTATGTGCGCTATTTGAGGCAAAAAGGAGAAGATGTCCTTTTTGTTTGCGGTAGTGATGAACATGGCGTGGCCATTACGCTGAAGGCCAAAATAGAAAATACCACCCCGCGCGAGATTATTGATAAGTTCCATACGCTCAACAAGGAGACTTTTAGTCGGTTTGGTGTTGATTTCAATTATTACCACCGTACTTCGGAGCCAATACACCATGAAACATCCCAGGATTTCTTCAAGAAACTGTACGATGCTGGTGAGTTTATAGAAAAAACCTCCGAG
>JBEPYD010000538.1:0-3145 GCA_041641575.1 Bacteroidales bacterium | reverse complement strand
CGCCATCGGTTATATTGCCGGAAAAGGTTTTACTGAAAGGTTTGCTTATTTTATTTACAATTTTGCCATCTGGGATATTTTTTATTATGTGTTTTTGAAAATCTTTTTAGATTGGCCTGAATCTTTACTTACCTGGGACATTTTATTTCTGATACCCACCACCTGGACAGGTCCTGTGGTTGCCCCCATTATCCTCTCAATGCTTATGGTGTGGCTGGCGTTGGTAATAATTATTGCCAAAGGGAGAGGTAAGAAACCGCGCCTTTTCAAGACAGAATGGTACCTCCTTATTGGCGGTTCTGTTATTGTAATAATTGCTTTTGTATGGGATTACAGCCGTTATATTCTGCAAAGGCATTCTTTCATAGAAATTTTCAAAGTTTCTTCTGAAGAGTTAGAAGCCATTGCCTATGACTATACACCTACTGACCCCTTTAACTGGGGTGTTTATATGTCAGGTGTTGTTTTAATTGTTGCAGGAATAGTTCTGTATCAGAGAAGAAAAAAAATGTTTTTCTCACGATAGGTTTATAAGCATTAAATAAAGTGGCATTCCAAATGTTATGTTAAATGGAAAAGTTATGGCCAGTGCCATGGGAATATACAGTCCCGGATCGGCTTTTGGGGCAGAAAGTTTCATGGCTGCCGGCACTGCAATGTACGATGCACTGGCAGCAAGAATAGAAAGCATAAACCTATTGCCGGGAGCCTCAATTATAAACCCGCTTAAAACAGCTACCGCGCAGCCATTTATAATGGGTATCACAATAGCAAATGCAGTGGAAAACCAACCATAGTTCCAAAACGAGGAAAGTTTTTTACCGCTTACCATGCCCATTTCAAGCAGGAATATTGCTAAAAATCCCTGGAAAATGTCTGTGGTAAATGGTTTTATTCCTTCTGCCTGCTTTTCATTGGCCAAAATACCAATAAACAGACTTCCCAGAATTAGCAACACACTACCGTTGGTAAAGGAGTGAATGATGGTGGTTTTTAAATCCCCGGCCCCTTGTTTTACTTTTTGGTGGCGCATCATTAAAATAACGCCCACAATTATTGCAGGTGCCTCCATAAGCGCCATAACAGCAACCATATGTCCGCCGAAATCAATGAGTTGGCTATCGAGAAAGGCTGAGGCGGCAACAAAAGTTACGGCACTAACCGAACCATAAGCGGCGGCGATGGCTCCCGCATCGTAAATGTTCAGTTTCCTTTTCAGGATATAAAAGGTGTAGAGTGGCACTAAAGCAGAAAGCGCGATACCTGCCACTACAGACCAGAATATCTCCATGGTCAGGGGACTGTTGGACAATTCTACACCACCTTTAAAACCGATGGCAAAAAGCAGATATAAAGAAATGAATTTGGCGGATGGTGCAGGTATTTCAAGATCACTTTTTACCTTTACTGCAACGATTCCTAAAACAAAAAAAAGTAATGTGGGATTTGTAAGATTCGCGATCAGAATATCGAGGTTCATGAGCAGGAATTAAATGAACAAGAGAAATTAAGATATCAGGACGCGAATATACTTCTTTTCATAAGCTGCTACAAATTTGATTTATACGTGTGTAGTTGAATAATTCTATTACCGGGAATGACATTTATGTGTAAAAAGTTGTAAATGAGACCGATGCATTTGTTGATAAATTGTTATTAAAAACAAAAAATCTTCTACAATCTATTAACAAACGCCAAATGATTTCTGAAATTCATTATCGGGTAAAATTCTCCTCGATAAATTTCCCTAATGATTTATACTTTTCATACAAATCGTTATAAATTTTTGCATTTTCAGCATTTGGGGTATATTCTTTTTCAAATCCCTGTCCCATGCGCTCCTGCGCAGTCTTAAATGTATCATGTACGCCAGCAGCAACTGATGCTGCCATGGCAGAGCCAAGTGCGCAGGTTTCTTCAGACTTTACCACTTTTATGGGCATGTTTAGTACGTCAGATACGGTTTGCATAACAAACGGCGATTTCTTTGCCACCCCGCCGAGGGCTATAATGCCATCTATCCGCGCGCCTTCTTCCCGGAATCGTTCTACAATTCTTCGTGCGCCATACGCAGTAGATTCCACCAATGCCCTGAAGATGTGTGGTGCATTAGAGCCGAGTGTGAGATTAGCTACGGCGCCTTTCAACTCCTGGTTGGCATCGGGTGTACGCCGGCCATTCATCCAGTCAAGGGCGATTTCCCCTGCCGGGGTGGGAGGGATTTGCGATGCTGCTTCTGATAGCTCTTTTATTAATTTGCCGGAGATTTCGGATTTTAATTTTTGTTTTGTTTCAGGGTCAATGTTTTCAGATTTGTCCAAAACATTTTCTACTGGCCACATGAGTACATTCTTAAACCAGGCGTAAATATCGCCAAAGGCTGATTGACCCGCTTCAAGACCTATCATGCCAGGCGTGATGGAGCCGTCTACCTGTCCGCAGATGCCTCTTACCGTGGTATTACCTACTTCACTTTCCGGAGCTACAAGCATATCGCAGGTGGAGGTACCCATTACTTTGCTTAGAAAGTAAGGTTGTATTTCACCACCTACAGCACCCAGATGCGCATCAAAAGCGCCAACACCCACTACTACAGTTGAGGGAATACCGAGTTTATTTGCCCATTCCTTAGAAAGAGTACCTGCTGGTTTATCGCTTGTGTATGTATCAGAATAAAGTCTCTCTCTCAGGCCTTCGAGCACAGGATCAACTTTTTTCAGAAAATCCTCTGGCGGCAGTCCATCCCACTCCGGATGCCACATGGCCTTATGCCCGGCAGCGCAACGGCTGCGTTTAAGGCTTAGCGGGTTGGTATTCCCGGTTAATAAGGCAGAAACCCAGTCGCAATGTTCTACCCATGACCAGGCTTCTTTCCTTACCTTCTCATTTTTACGCAAAATGTGCAGTATTTTTGCCCAGAACCATTCGGATGAATAGATGCCTCCTTCATATTTAGTAAAATCAGTACCTCCCCATGTGCGGCAAGCATGATTTATTTCTTCAGCTTCTCTCACGGCTGTATGATCCTTCCACAGGATAAACATGGCATCGGGTTCATGCATAAATTCATCTTTCAGGGACAGGGGAATACCCGCTTTGTCAACAGCTACAGGAGTGGAGCCGGTAGTATCTACTGAAATTGCCG
>JBEPYD010000537.1:0-3154 GCA_041641575.1 Bacteroidales bacterium | reverse complement strand
CAGCCTGCAAGTAGTGATGATGGAAGTACCCTGCTGCGGCGGACTTTTACAGATCGCCTCGCAGGCTGCAGCCATGGCCGACCGGAAAGTACCCGTAAAAATGTCAGTAGTTTCCGCACAGGGTGATATATTGCAGGAAGAATGGGTATAGTATAAATTTTTAACACTAAAAAATATAAAAGTTATGAACATGTTTTGTTATCAATGTCAGGAAGCAGCAAAGGGAACAGGCTGCACAATTAAAGGAGTTTGTGGAAAAGACAGCGAAGTGGCTCACGAGCAGGATTTGCTCATGTATGTATCAAAAGGCATTGGGTGGCTGGCACACCAAATGAAAGAAGAAGGCATTGCTTTTGAGCAGGAAGTCTATAAATTTATTACCGACTCCTTATTCATTACCATCACCAATGCCAACTTTAACCGTGTACAAATTCTTGATAAGGTAAAAGATGGCCTTGGTTTGAAAAAGGCTCTTTTAAACGCCTACAAAAAAAATACACAAACCAGCATGGAATTGCCTGATGCCGTTACCTGGGTTCCGGAAAATGAGGATGAAATGGCAAAAAAACAGCTGTTGGTTGGCGTTTTAACAGAGAAAAATGAAGATATACGGTCATTAAAAGAGTTGTTGACGTATGGTATAAAAGGCATGGCGGCATATAACGAACATGCATTTAACCTTGGATTTACAAATGAGGAAGTAGACGAATTTATCGCCAAAGCACTTGCAACAACTTTAAAAGATGATATTTCTGCCGATGAATTGTTCAACATGGTAGTTGAATGCGGAAAGAACGGCGTAAATGTAATGGCGTTACTCGACAAAGCCAATACTGAATCATACGGTAATCCTGAAATTACAAAAGTAAATATCGGGGTGCGGAGTAACCCGGCCATATTAATCAGCGGACATGATTTAAAAGATATGCAGGAACTACTGGAGCAAACCAAAGATACTGGAGTAGATGTATACACGCATAGCGAGATGTTACCCGCGAATTACTATCCTGCTTTTAAAAAATATGAGCATTTTGTTGGAAACTATGGCAACTCGTGGTGGAAACAAAAAGAAGAATTCCGGACATTTAACGGCCCGGTGCTTTTTACCACCAACTGCATTGTGCCGCCTAAAGAAGAATATATAGACCGGATATATACTACTGGTGCATCAGGTTATGATGGCTGCAAACATATAGCGCCAAGAGAAAATGGTAAACCCAAAGACTTTTCTGAAATCATTGCCCATGCCAAAAAATGTGCACCTCCACAGGAAATAGAAAAAGGTGAGATTGTAGGGGGATTTGCGCATAATCAGGTATTGGCACTTGCAGATAAAATAGTGGATGCAGTTAAAACAGGAGCCATTAGAAAGTTTATTGTTATGGCAGGTTGCGACGGAAGATTCAAAAGTCGTGATTATTACACCGAATTTGCCTCGAAACTTCCAAAAGATACAGTAATTCTTACTGCAGGTTGTGCAAAGTACCGGTATAATAAATTAAAGCTGGGAGATATTAACGGCATACCACGGGTACTGGATGCAGGACAATGCAATGACTCCTATTCACTTGCAGTGATTGCACTTAAGCTCAAAGAAGTTTTTGAATTGAATGATATCAACGAGCTGCCCATTGTATACAACATTGCCTGGTATGAACAAAAAGCAGTAATAGTATTGCTTTCATTACTTTATCTTGGCGTGAAGAACATCCATCTGGGCCCCACACTTCCGGCTTTTTTATCACCAAACGTGGTAAACATTCTTGTGGAAAAATTTGATATTTCCCCCATTACAGAACCTGATGAGGATTTAAAAAAGTTTGGCCTGGTTGATGAAGCAGCTTCATAAGTATAATTCACCAACTTAAAATCATAATAAAATTTAAAACATATGAGCGACATTAAAGCAAAAGCAATAAAATTCACTGATGAAGTATCTTATGCCAGCGGATCAGTGGTAAGTAAAGCATTAATTAAAAAGGAAACAGGGAATGTAACCCTGTTTGCTTTTGATAAAGGCGAGAAACTGAGTGAACACAGCGCCCCTTTTGATGCTCTGGTGCAGGTTATTGATGGCAAAGCTGAAATTCTGATAGATAAAAAACCATTTAATTTGGAGGCGGGTGATAGTATTATTATGCCGGCCAATATTCCTCATGCGCTAAATGCCACAGAGAAATTTAAAATGGTTTTAACCATGATTCGTGGATGATAAAATTCTGTGGAATTTCGCATTAGAAGTGTGGAAAAGCTTACACTTTTTCAAGGATTTTTCCACAGATATCTCAAATTTCAGGACGGCTTTAATATGTATTTGATCTAATTAAATACAGGGGTTATAGATAAAAGCCGTCCTGAATATTACTCATAACCAGGGTAACGTATTGATTATATGAGACCAATCAATAACGGACAGCTAAAAAAATAGCAAGAAGTTTCTCTTTACCCTTTACAAAATTAAGGATTACCGGATGAATGATTTTTTTCCGGTATATGAATTGTCTCCTCATACTGCTGTATACACAATGGAAAAAAACAGACGATGGACATAAAAAAAATCTTTCGCATTTTGCGACCTCCCCGAACCTGGATTATGGTTGTAACCATTTCCATAGGTATATTTGCAGGTTTACTCGCCTATGTTTTTTATATTTCAAAGGCCTGGTCGTATTTATCAGATGATCCGGAAACATGTGTGAACTGCCATATCATGGCGCCACAATATGCCACCTGGAGTCATAGCGCTCACCGGTCTTATACCAATTGTAATTCCTGCCACGTTCCACAGGACAACTTTTTTAAGAAATATTATTTCAAAGCCAAAGATGGATTACGACATGCCACCATCTTTACATTGCGCAAAGAACCGCAGGTAATTTTTATTAAAGAAGAAGGTCGGGAAGCCGTGCAGGGTAATTGTATTCGTTGCCACAGCAATGTGATTACGGATTATAAGTTAAAAGCCTATTCCGATGTGTATGATCACTACCGCAGTGACAGAAAATGCTGGGATTGCCACAGACAAACACCTCACGGACGGGTGAACAGCCTTTCAAGTGCACCTAACGCACAGGTTCCGGTACCACCAAGCCCTGTACCATCCTGGTTAAAGAATTTGAATGAAAACAAATAATATAATAGTACCTTATTATGA
>JBEPYD010000536.1:0-3170 GCA_041641575.1 Bacteroidales bacterium | reverse complement strand
TTAGGTATTGAGTATCGCGTAAGCTCACAAAGTTTCTTCCAGCCTCAGAATGTTGGCGGTGGCCTTGTAGATGAGGTGAGCACTAAAAAGGAGTACAGAAACTCAAGACAAAAACTTCTTTACGATAATATTTTTACATATACCAACACCTTCAGGGAAAATCATAATTTCTCACTCATGTTTGGTACCAGCCTTCAATTATGGAACGGCGAATCACTGAATGGCTCAGGACAGGAATTCCCCAGCAATGATGCATTCTGGAATTTATCGATGTCTACCAATGGAACCCAAAATGCCGGAGGTGGCACTTTTGAAGGAGCCTATGTGTCACAATTTGGAAGATTAACTTATGATTATAAAGCCAAGTACCTGTTAACCAGCAATATTCGTCGTGATGGATCTACAAAATTTGGTCCTAAAAACAGGTATGGTATATTCCCTTCCTTTTCAGCAGGATGGAGATTTACCGAAGAAAACTTCATGGAAAATATAAGTGGATATCTCACCGATGGTAAAATTCGTGCCGGTTATGGTATTGTTGGTAGCGATGCCATTGGAAACTTTCGGTACCTTTCCTTGCTAAGCGGCTTTGAGTATACCCTGAATGGTCAGACAGCACAGGGATACGCCCCAAAAAGCCTCGAAAACCCGTTTATTCGCTGGGAAGAATCAGAACAAATCAGTGTGGGTACGGATTTGAGTTTTCTACACAACAAATTCACTTTCGTATTTGATTATTACATAAAAAATACCACAGGCATGCTTATACCCATGCCCGTACCTGCAACCTCTGGCATATACCCCAAGGTTCCAAGTGATCAAAGCCAGTTAGCGGCAGCTTTTCCAATTGTAAACATTGGAAAAGTAAAAAATACCGGGCTCGAACTTGAACTTAATTACCGTAAAGCAGAAGGCGTTTTTCATTACAATATAGGAGCTAATTTCTCATACTTGAAGAATGAAGTATTAGATATGGGTTATGAAGGTAATGCATTCAATTCTTACCGCTTTCAGGGAAGTACAGTTACCCGAACTGAAGTGGGACAACCTATTGGATCTTTCTACGGATACGTAACTGAAGGTATTTTTAATGATTATGATGAAATTGCTGCGCATGCAGACCAGGGGAATACAGACCCATATACTTATGACAGAACGCTGGAGCCACAATCGCATAAATATACAGCTCCGGGAGATATTATTTTCAAGGACATCAATCATGACGGTATTATAAATGAGAAAGACCGTACTTTTCTGGGCAGCCCATTGCCAGAGTATATATATGGCTTCAATATTGGTGCAGAGTATAAAAATATAGCGCTGTCAGTATTTGCACAAGGTGTTATGGGTGCTGAAATAATGAACCTTAACAGATATTACAACGAGGGAATGATAGGAGCAGGAAATTTCGCCCAGGTAGCTTTGGACAGATGGCAACCGGATGCTAATAACGCTGATTTTCCACGTGCCATACTAACCGACCCCAACGGAAATACACGGATTTCTGATCGATGGATGGAATCAGGCGATTACTTCAGGATTAGCAATGTACAATTGAGCTATACATTCAATGCCTCCGTGCTCGATCGAATCAATGTAAGAATGCTTAAGGTATATATAACTGCCAAAAACCTATATACCCTTACAAACTACTCGGGCTATGACCCGGACATTGGTTCATTTCAGGGCGATGCGCAGCGGTCAGGGATTGACCTGGGAAGGTACCCCCTTTCACGCACATTTTTATTTGGAATTAACGTAGGACTATAACAACAGAAAAGATAATGAAAATAAGAATTATAATATTTATAACAGGTTTATTTCTATTATCCTCATGTGAGGAGCATCTTGAAATAAGGCCCACAGACAAAATAAATACGCAAAGTTTTTATCAGACGGAGCAGGATGCCATTGCAGCCATTAATGCCGCTTATTCTCCACTGCAATACGAAGGTTCTTTCAAAAAGGTTTTGTGGTTCCTTGGCGACATTATGACTGATGACGCAGTTATGGCTGGAGCAGGGGCTGCCGAAAGCATATCAACAGTAAGGCTCGAGGATTTCAATATCAACCCTGACAATGAGCATTTATATTTTCTTTGGTCTGCACATTATTCAGGTGTTTATTATTCTAATGTGGTGCTTGATAAAGTACCCCCTATGGATATTGATGAAGACCTTAAAAACAGGATAATTGGAGAAGCTTATTTCCTGAGAGCTACATATTATTTCTACCTGGCATTTTATTTTGGTGACGTACCTCTGTATACAGGATTACCAGACCCTAATGATCTTAATGTAGCCAGAACTCCGGTGGAACAGGTTTGGCAACAAATTATAGCTGACTATAATGAAGCAGCGAAAAGACTTCCCACGGAATACACTGGTGCAGACCTGGGGAGAGTAGCAAAAGGAGGCGCTTATGGAATGCTTGCCAAAACACATCTTATACGCGAAGAATGGCAAGAATGTATAGACGCCTGTGTTAAAGTAGAAGAAATTGCAAAGCATCGACTGCTCGATAATTACAGCGATCTATGGAATTATCTGAGTAGCAACAACAACGATGAAATACTTTTTGATATCCAGCATCATTACTATGCCGATGGCTGGAATGGTACAGGAAATTTCATCTCAGAACATACGGCACCCCGTTACCGATTTATTGGTGAAAACCGTGGATGGGGATTAGGTGTACCCAGTGTAGAACATGTAGAAGAAACATACGCACCCGGAGATACCCGTAAAGAGGCAAACATAATTTCCCCAGGTGATTCCATCTGGAACGAAAACAGGAAAGAATGGTATGTACATCGCGCAGATTATTCACCCTTTACAGGATACAATGTAAAAAAATATCTCTTTCTGGAATATAACGGAACCAATGCCAGTATGATGTTTTTTCCGCTCAACTACCATGCTTTAAGACTGGCTGATGTACTCCTGATGCATGCAGAAGCACTGAATGAACTTCAGGGCGGAAGTGCTGAAGCGCATGAACTGGTAAACCAGGTAAGGCGGAGAGCCTTCCAGGATATGGATCATGACCTTTCGGGTTTGAGTCAGGCAGAACTCAGAGATGCCATTTACCGTGAAAGACGTGCCGAACTGTTTTTTGAAGGCTGGCGTTGGATTGACCTGGTTCGTACAGGAAGAGCCACACAAGCCATG
>JBEPYD010000535.1:0-3172 GCA_041641575.1 Bacteroidales bacterium | reverse complement strand
TGTAAGCGACTGCTTTTTCACCAAGGAAAGATGCTGCGGTATACTGGCCTCTGATCACATTTTCGTTAATCTCTTTCGGGGTTAAAGGGCGGAGGGATTGAAATACCTTTAAGATCTCATTCCTGATAGAGTCTGAATCTATTACAGTGGGAGGCTCCATGGCCACTAAACCAAGTAGCTGTAATAAGTGATTTTGTACCATATCCCGCAGGGCACCACTATCGTTATAGTATCCTCCACGGCTGCCCACGCCTATGTTTTCGGCGGCTGTAATTTCTACATGATGCACATAATTCCGATTCCATAACGGCTCAAATATCCCATTGGAAAAACGCGTGACCAAAAGGTTTTGAACTGTTTCTTTTCCCAGGTAATGATCAATGCGGTATAGCTGATTCTCATGAAAATGATCCAGTAATTTTTTATTAAGCGATTTGGCAGATTCCAAATTTGTACCAAAGGGCTTTTCTATAATCAGACGTTTCCACCCATGCTCTTCTGTATGGTTATTTAAACCAACTTTGGCAAGATTTTCAGGAATAATCTCATATAAGGAAGGAGGTGTTGAAAGATAATATATGGTATTGCCACTGGTGTTATATTTATCATGTAAAGTGGTTAACTTTTCTTTTAGTTTATTGTATTCTGCAGGTTCTTTAGTGGCTAAGGGCAGGTAATAAATGCTTTTAAGAAAGGCATTATTATCGCATTTTTCAATGGTTTTTTTATTGCTGAATGTTTTTATGCCTTCCATCAGTTTCAGCCGAAAATCTTCATCATTGTATGAAGTACGGCTCACGCCCAGTATTGCAAATTTTTCAGGTAATAATTCCTGTGCGAATAAATCGTGCAACGCGGGAATTAGCTTTCTAACAGTAAGGTCGCCCGAAGCGCCGAATATTACGAGAATTTGATTTTCTGGTTTTTTCACTTAAGAATGATTTCGGAAGTTTTTTTAAATTATCCTGTAAGAAGAATGAATTACGATAAACACTGTCATAACAATATACCACGCCATATGTTTATCATCTGTTTCAGTTCAGCAGACAATTACAGCGCTGCCTAAAAATGACTTTTTATCGCGTAAGCGAGTGAATAAGAGAAAGAAGTTTTTGGCTTTTGTAGGGTTTTGATATATAAGCCGAACAACCGGCTTCCAAACAGGCTTTGGCATCATTTTGATAAGCGTAGGCAGTTTGCGCGATAATTGGAATGGCATTTCCTGATTTTCTTATCAGGCGGGTTGCCTCAAGTCCGTCCATAACCGGCATGTTTATGTCCATGAGCAATATGTCAAAATAATCTTTTTCAAGCAGTTCCAGTACTTTTTGTCCGTTATTGGTAATTTGCACTTTGGCATTTGCCCCCTCTAACAACGCCTTTAGGAATTCTTTTGATGCCCCGTCATCTTCTGCAATTAAGATATTGATTCCGGAAAGGTTAATTTCCGGTTCAGCACTTGTTTCGTTCCTGGTATTCATCAAATTACTCATTATTGCTAATTTACGAATAGATTTTTGAATGTTCAAAAAAAAGTATTTTTTTTAACATTTGAAGTTTTTTGCATCAAAAATTATACCTATAAAATTGTAATATAAATGCTTTGCTGACTTTACAGTAAATATCATTTTTAAGAAATCAATTGTTGGAAATTTAGATTAATTCTTTTATCTTGCATTTATTGTTTAGTGAAAATTTGTTCAAAATGTCTGAGAAAACCAGCATTTTTAAGCAATCCAAAAGGGGCAAAATAAAATTTTATAAATCAAAATGGAAGCCGGAATCCATTTAAAAACGGGGCATATACCGAAATGCCATAAGAGTAGGTAAATCAAATAAATTTATTATGACAACAAGAAAAACAGGCACAATTTCTACTGGTGATTGGGTAATTACATTGCTCATATTAGCCATTCCGCTGGTAAATCTTATCATGCTTTTTGTCTGGGCATTTGGGAGTGGCACTAATATTAATAAAGCAAATTTTGCAAAAGCAGCCCTGATTTGGGTAGCAATTTCAATTGTTTTAGGGATTATTATCACAGTTACCACGGGAGCTGCCATGTTTTCTATATTTAACCAGGCAGGAGGATATTAAAATTACTTATTGGCCCTAAAATCGAATCCCGGTGCGGAAGTCAAGAAAATCTGCTACATGGAGGTGGGTTTTTAAACTTATACCAAAAAAATACTTGTCTGTAAACTGATAAGTCAGACTTACGCGCTGGTAAACAGGATCTTTAGCTTTTTGCGGACTGTAGAAATAGATTCCTAGCATCTGCGAAAAGTTAAAGTTTCCTATCACAAATACATGACCGGCTAAAATTCCTGCACGGGTAAATTCGTGGGTATTACCCTCACGCGAAATTCTTTCCTTAATGGTATAATCCGCTACCCATTCAACTCCTCCGGCAACAGCACTCAGCCGTGCAAACTGATACCTGTATCCAGCTTCAAAACCATAAAGCGGATATCTTTTTTTAGACTCAGCATCATACGTTTTTGCACTTCCCATAATTAAAAAGTGAAACTTTGAAGGGCTTTCAATGCTTTTCTCATTTTCTTTATATTCTGGTAACTGAAATTCTTTAAATGTATAATCCATGCCGATACCAGCAGTGGGGAAATTTATTCCCTTATTGGGATCTTTTATCCCTCCATTGGAAATATGGTTGTAGGAAGCCGTAGCTTTTAAATTGATCTGTTCATTTAGCTGGTAATTCAATGTGAAGCTAAGATGCAGTGGAAAACTAATTGCTGAACTGTAAAATAAATTTTGCGGATTGGTTTCAACATCATATATCTGTGTCATATAAGCAATGCCAAATCCACCCTTGTATGAAAAATTTATTTTATTCCGATAGGTAAGAAATGGTTCCACGAAGAATGATAAAGCATAGGCTGAACCCAAAACTTCCGGATTATTAAAATTAAAATAAGCAGCGGAAAATCCTAATCTGGGATAACAAAGGCATTGATTCCATGCAGACTTCCTTATGTTAAGCCAGTTGAAATCAATTTGTAACCCAATAGGGTTTGAATCGGAAACGGACTTAATGCTCTGTGAATGTGGAAGGATAAACCCATAATGTGTGCTTATTCCCAGGCTGAAAGGCAACTTATCTATATCGTTTATTTTCGGTTGCTGGCTGTATAGAGGAATAAACTGTAG
>JBEPYD010000534.1:0-3191 GCA_041641575.1 Bacteroidales bacterium | reverse complement strand
TTTTTAAGCCAGTGCTGCATGTGTAATTCCATTTGGTGCGGACGGTTCCGGGCAAAGGCTTTTAATTCTTCCACTTCCTTTTCCCAGTCTGCTGTAAACAAACCCCACCGACGCTCCTGATGCGGTATTTCGGGCCGGATAATGGTTGCAATGCTGTCAATGATGGCCACTGCCCTTTCAGGATGAAAAGTAGATTGCAAATGATTTGTACACCGTTCACGAAAGTGCACCCTGAATCCTTCTGATTGCCATAGGATGCTAAAAATTAAAAGAGTGAATGAGGGTTCATCATAACTTTCAAAAGTTCTGAAAATATGCCTGAACATATCAGTGTCTTCCCCATGTCTGCGCATGTTAAAGCCCATATCTGTATCAAATAATATCCAGCGCCATTTTTCATCTGTCTCCTCTGATTTCCAGTATTTAACGTTTTTCATGGGCCAATCGGTGTTTACACAATACATCTGAGCTACCATATAATCAATATATGATTCTACATCAATAACGGAAAGTATCCGTGCTGTTTTCTTTTCTATACCCACGGCCGTATCCATGAGGTAGTTTTTGATATCGAATAATTTAGCAGCATTGCCATGCATTACCTGATCCGATTCTTCCATAAGTACCACCTGCGCTGTAGAAATGCCATATCTGCCGGCAATGTAATGCTCGTTAAGCTTTTCGCGCAAATTATAAAGCCCGTGGTACCGACCGTTCAAAAATACCCGCACGGGGCGGTAGGCCTGCACATCGGTTTGCATTTTATCTTTTACTACCTCACTCATCAAAGCATCCCTGAACATGGAATGACCAAAATCATTACCTGAATTCCTGAGTATAAATGCTTCATACTTTTTCATGGGCAACGAGGGAAAGAGCGCAAAAGGCAACTCACCCGCACCATATTCGCGCCGTGCGAAAAAAGCAAGAGAACGCTGTGAAAAATTCCGTGAGCAACGCCCATGTATTTTCACCCCCAGCTCCTGTGCGTGGTATCTTCCATCAGGCTCAAAAATTTCGACATGTGCCTGGCGCTCCCAATCGCGGCAGTAATTTCTTCTTACATTTGGCATGCAATACCCATCCACACCATTTTTGCCAATCACATAGATACCTGTGGAGTCACCGAAAAAATTTTGGGGCGCTGTAACAATTGAAAACACTGGCAACGAAGCACCACTTTCATTTGAAAAAAAAGTAGCCGTGGCCACCGAAGAGGCAATATATCCTTCGGAGAAAGCGCGGGCCCTCAGCACCACGATACCCTCAGCTTTAAAGGGTTCCTTATATTCAGGTGATTCCGTGGTGGGAATGCTTCCGTCAAGGGTGAAATGAATGGTGAATGGCTCATTGGTATTCATGCTTATTAATGATGCTTTTTTAAGCGTGAACGCTTCCGGTGAAGGATAAAACCATGGTTGTGGTGCAATGCCTTCATAAGAGGTGTGGATATTTTGAGTGCCGGGGGTAGGCTGCATAAAATATTTCCACATGCCAGCATGATCCCTGCCTTTTGAGATTCCGGCAGACAAAAAATTGTATGAAACGCTATCAATGCAGGAGCCGGCGGAGTTGGTTAATACTACCTCCTCTCCAGCCCCGGACAGGCGGAAATTCGTACTTCTTTTGTTGTCGGCACCGTTGGCATAAAATAACACCAGGGAATCAGGCTGGAGAATGAGATTTTCGGTGATCTGCCACTTTTTTGGCTTATCAAAGTCATCGCTGAGGTACCAGTTTTGAAGAGAGACCGGATCAATACCCGTATTTTTAAGCTCAATCCAATCCGTGGCAAGGGAATCATCCGGATGCAGTTCATTTGCATGTTTGGCCTGTATCTCATTAATGATAATATTGCTGCTATTACCAGGGGGTTGCTGAAAAAACAGGTGAAGAATTATTAATAAGCCATGCATGGAAAATCAATTATTAGAAAAATGTGAAGTTATCAAATTTACATATACCTTCTGAAAGTTCAACCTGGCTAAAATGAAAGCAATGCTTTTAATGAAGTGAAAAATTGTCATTTGAGATAGATAATACAAGCAGTAGAAAAGTGAAAGGTGAGAACCTGAGGCAGACTTGTGTCAGATGATGTGTAAAGAAGGCACGGACGTGAACGCCCGCGCCAGATGAATTTAATGAGCAGACAGGAAGGTGCACTTCCGCACCTTTGGGACATCTGCACCAGGCAATGCCTCACCTTTTGACTGTCAACAGATATTACATTTTTACAATTTTTCCATTGTGTATGAATCCTTCCGCCTCAACGCGGTAAAAATATAATCCCGATTTTAACCCGTCCAACGATAGCCTGAATTCCTGCTCTCCGGGAAATAAGTTAACCTCTTTATGTTGTAACACACGTTTGCCATTGAAATCGAATACTGACACCGTAACATCGGAGGTGGCATTTAGCTGAAACTGAAGGATCAATTCCTCGTGCGCAGGATTTGGATATGCATTCACCGGATTTGATCTGTCAGAAAATGCCGGCGAAATGCTGGTAGATCCACCTTCGTCACTTTTACCGAGTATTACCCATCCTATGTTGTTGTCTTCATGCACTTCACTTACTTCCTGCAACGGGTCTATCCAGGCATAAATCCGTGGGAAAGATTCCAGTTTTTCGGGCACCTTCCACTTAAAGGAAACTTTCTGGTTGGCTTGTTCTTCAATGAGATTGCTGGTAGAGAACAGGGAATTTCCATTTATATCCTTGATTAATGCTCCACCGCTGCGGGGATCGCCCACGTAGAAGCTAACGGGAATGGCTGTTCCTGTAGGATACGAACTGAAATTATGCACCCAGGCCGATACGGTTATGGTATCTCCTGCTTCGGGCTCGGCAGGCGAAAACTGTATGGATTTTGTCTGACTGCGCTTAACCTCATCCTGCAGGATGAGTCCTTTTTCCGGATCGAGGCGCCAGGGAAGGATAAATGCAGGGTCGGGCTGGTTGTAGGTAGAACTCCACCAGGTAGGTGTACCTCCCGGCTCGGGAAGAATGGGCCGGGCAGCATAATCAACTACCAAAGCACCATTTTTAGCCCAGTAAATATAGGGCGTAACATTGTACCCGGTTTCCCCGATGCTGCGGTTTACGCCTCCCAGATGTACAGATATATCAAGGGCATTGCCAACCGAAACCGAGTGCGTGCTTAACTGGCTTTGGTCGTACCGGGCAGTGC
>JBEPYD010000533.1:0-3167 GCA_041641575.1 Bacteroidales bacterium | reverse complement strand
TGTTAACGAGGTAGACGGAACGCTCATTGGGCCCAATTGCATTGGAGTTATCAGCCCATTTTTCAATGGCGTTTTTACCACACCCGTGCCGCGCCTGAACCCAAAAGGGTGCGATTTTATTTCAGGCTCAGGGGCAACGGCTGTTTTTATTATGGAATCAGGAATTCCGAAAGGATTGACTTTTTCGAGCGTGTACTCTGTTGGAAACAGTGCCCAGGTAGGGGTAGAAGATATACTGGCACATATGGATGCTACCTTTGATCCGGAAAAAAGTTCCAAAGTAAAACTGCTTTATATCGAAAGCATAGAAAATCCGGATAAATTATTAAAACATGCCTCTTCCCTTATCCGTAAAGGTTGCCGTATAGCCGCTATCAAATCCGGAGGGTCTGTAGCCGGAAGCCGCGCCGCAACCTCACACACAGGAGCTTTGGCCAGCAGCGATCTGGCCGTGGATGCCCTTTTCCGGAAAGCCGGAATTGTGCGTTGCTACGGACGCGAAGAACTAATTACCGTAGCCGGCGTTTTTATGCATAAAAAGATAGAAGGAAAAAATATAGCCATCATCACACATGCGGGCGGACCCGCGGTTATGCTTACCGATGCCCTCTCAAATGGAGGACTGGAAATCCCGGCCATTGAAGGCCCGGAGGCAAAGGAATTGCTCAATAAATTATTACCTGGTTCCTCCGTCTCTAACCCCATTGATTTGCTGGCTACCGGCACTGCTGAACAATTGGGAGTGGTTATGGATTACTGTGACAAAAAATTCCACCATATTGATGCCATGATGGTAATTTTTGGTAGTCCGGGTTTAACGGAAGTATATGATGTTTATAAAGTGCTTGATGAAAAAATGAAATCCTGTTCCAAGCCTGTTTTTCCTATTCTACCCTCTATTAGCACGGCTAAAAATGAGGTGGATTTTTTCCTGGAAAAAGGACATGTAAATTTTCCTGATGAGGTACTGTTGGGAAGAGCTGTTACAAAGGTTTTTCAAACACCGGCTCCTGCCGATGATAAAATCTTCCTTGAAGATATCGACATTCCTGCCATAAGAAGAATTATTGATCAGGCAACGGATGGCTACATTTCTCCGGAAGAAATTCAGCAGTTGTTAAATGCAGGTGGAATTCCTATGGTGCCTGAAGGTATAGCAAGGAATAGCAGACAACTAAAAAATCTGGGGAAAAAACTTGAATTTCCCCTGGCAATGAAAGTTGTGGGGCCGCTACATAAAACCGATGTGGGCGGAGTAGTGCTGAACATCAATACGCAAAAACACCTCGAAGCCGAGTTTACCCGCCTGATGAAAATAGAAGGAGCCAAAGGGGTACTGCTCCAACCCATGCTAAAGGGTACAGAATTATTTTTGGGAGCTACGTATGAACCCTCATTCGGACATGTGATACTCAATGGCCTTGGTGGTATATTTGTAGAAGTATTGAAAGATGTTTCTTCCGGACTTGCGCCCTTAACTTTTGAAGAAGCATATTCCATGATACACTCGATCAGGAGTTATGCCATTATCCATGGTACCCGCGGGCAAGAAGGTGTAAATGAAGAAAAGCTTGCAGAAATTATTGTCCGGTTGTCCACCATACTCAGATTTGCCGTTGAAATTAAGGAAATGGATCTAAACCCACTTATTGGGAAGGGAGACGAAATTCATGTTGTAGATGCCCGAATAAGGATTGAAAAGAAGAAGTGAATCAGTGAAAGTTGAAAAACTGGAATGATTGCTGGAATGCTTTATGGGAAGATTATTATTAAACGTTTAAACATTTGACAGCGTGAAATATAGCAAAAACTATGTTATTTTAATTCGTTCTAATTAGGCTTATATTTTTAATGCACTGGTAAAATTGTAGTAATTTGGCATACCCATAGCACTGCTACTATTCATAAAACATCATTTCATTTCAGATGAAGAATCTGAAAAACAAGACATAGCCCATGGAAAAAGCATCAGCAGGTAAACAAATAAAATATTGAGCACCATAATATCTAATAAGAAGAATGATAATGGTTCAATTCAATAAAAAATAACCTGATAAAAAGGTAAAACACTATGATAATAAAACAGGTTTCCGTTTTTCTTGAAAATAAATCCGGCAGGCTTACTGAAGTTTTAACCTCTCTTGGTAAAGCCAATATTAATATCACCTCATTGTCTATTGCGGATACTTCGGAGTATGGTATTTTGAGGCTTATTGTAAATGATCCGGAAAAAGCGCATCAAACCCTTAAGTCGAATGGTTTTTCTGTTAATTTAACTGAAGTTCTCTCCATCGCCAGTCCACCCGCAGCAGGATCCTTTGCCCGTGTGCTGGAGATTCTTTCACAAGAGAATATTAGTGTGGAATATATCTATGCTTTTTCCACAGGCGAAAAAGCTGTTATCGTGCTGCGCACAGAAAATGTATCCAATACCATAACCGTATTGCAAAAGCATAAACTTGAGTTGATAAAAGCCAGTGAACTTTACGATTTTTAACCTGAACCAGAAAAAGACCTCCAGAACATCATGATATGGAATGAAACGCAGGAATGCATGCCCCGGGAAGAATTAAAGGTGTTACAATCAAAGAGATTGCTGCAAAATATTGAAAATACCTTCTACAATGTACCCTATTACCGTAATAAAATGCAAAAATCAGGGCTGAGCCCCGATGATATTTCCGGAATAGGTGATTTACAGAAACTCCCTTTTACAGAAAAAGACGATTTACGTTATAATTACCCTTTTGGACTTTTTGCAGTGCCTATGAGTGAAGTAGTAAGGCTGCATGCCTCTTCAGGCACCACGGGAAAACCTACGGTAGTAGGCTACACCCGGAAAGATATTAATACCTGGAGCGAAGTGGTAGCACGCACCCTCACCTGCGCGGGAGCCGAAAAAAACGACTTTGTACAAATCGCCTACGGATACGGACTTTTTACAGGTGGGTTAGGCATCCATTATGGCAGCGAAAAAATCGGTGCGACCGTGATACCTGTTTCCGGTGGCAATACCAAAAGGCAGTTGCAAATTATGCGTGATTTCGGAAGCACGGTGCTGGCATGCACCCCTTCTTATGCACTTTATTTGGCAGAGGCCATGGAAGAATATGGTTTTGACAGAAACGAACTGAAGTTGCATACCGGTATTTTTGGCGCCGAACCCT
>JBEPYD010000532.1:0-3222 GCA_041641575.1 Bacteroidales bacterium | reverse complement strand
ATCAAAGACGCATTGAAATCTGCGGCCGTGCTTATGACATTCTCACCAAAGAGGTGAATTTCCCTCCTGAAGACATCATCTTCGACCCCAACATCCTTACCATTGGAACAGGCATTGAAGAGCACAATAATTTTGCTGTCGACTTTATCAACGCAGTGAAATGGATAAAAGCAAATTTACCCCACGCAAAAACCAGTGGAGGCGTAAGTAATCTCTCATTCTCTTTCCGTGGAAACAATGTGGTGCGCGAAGCCATGCATTCAGCTTTTCTTTATCATGCCATTAAGGCCGGGCTGGATATGGGCATTGTAAATGCCTCAATGTTACAGGTGTATGATGATATTGAGCCAAAGTTACTTACCCTTGTGGAAGATGTAATCTTTAACAGAAATGCAGAAGCCACCGAAAACCTCATTAATTATGCAGAAAAAGTCAAAGATTCTGGAAAAAAAGAGGTGAAAACCAATGAATGGCGGAATCAAAGTGTGCAGGAACGGTTAAAGCATGCACTGGTAAAAGGGATTGTGGAATTTATTGAATCTGATGTGCTTGAAGCCAGGGAAGAGTACCCGCAATCACTCGACGTCATTGAAGGGCCTCTCATGGATGGAATGAATGTGGTAGGCGACCTGTTTGGAAGTGGAAAAATGTTTTTGCCACAGGTGGTAAAAAGTGCCCGGGTAATGAAAAAAGCCGTAGCCGTGCTGTTGCCATTTATCGAGGAAGAAAAAAAGAAATCCGGAGCGGCCTCCAATGCAGGCAAAGTGCTTTTAGCCACAGTAAAAGGTGATGTGCACGATATTGGTAAAAACATTGTAGGGGTCGTACTGGCCTGTAACAATTATGAAATCATTGACATGGGGGTAATGGTACCCACTGAAGATATTCTTAAGAAGGCCATCGAGGAAAAAGTAGATGTGATTGGCCTCAGCGGACTAATCACACCTTCATTGGAAGAAATGGTGCAGGTAGCCAGCGAAATGAAACGCAGAAAATTTGAAGTCCCCTTGCTTATTGGTGGTGCTACAACTTCAAAAATTCATACGGCCGTTAAAATTGAACCTTCTTATCCGCATCCTGTAATTCATGTAAAGGATGCTTCAAAAAGCGTTACGGTTGTAAGCCAGCTGCTTAGCAAAACCCAAAGAGATAACTATGTTAAAAGTGTAAAGCAGGATTACCATAACCTGCGCGAAAGCTACGCCGGTGCCAAAACGAAAACAAAGTATGTATCGCTGGAAACAGCACGGGCAAATGCATTTAAGCCTGACTGGAAACCAGGTAACATTACAAAACCTTCTTTTACGGGTATCAAGACGTATAAAAATTACCCACTCGAAGAAATTGAGGAATACATCAGTTGGATGTTCTTTTTTATCGTGTGGCAATTGCGTGGAAAATTTCCCGAAATTCTTGACGACCCGAAAATGGGTAGTGAGGCTAAAAAATTATTTGCCGATGCAAAAGAAATGTTGCGTGAACTTGTGCATGAACACTGGCTTACGGCAAATGGCGTGGTAGGTATTTTTCCGGCAAATGCCATTGGTGATGATATTGAAGTATACAATCCTGAAAACCCGCAGGAAATTCTCACCGTTTTTCATAACCTCAGAAACCAGGAAGAGAAAACAAACGGTAAACCTAACCTGTGCCTTTCTGATTTTGTAGCACCCAAAGAGAGTGGGATTACCGACTACCTGGGGGCATTTGCTGTAACTGCCGGACTGGGAATTGAACAGAAAGTAAAAGAATTTGAAAAAAATCATGATGATTATAACAGCATTATGATAAAAGCCCTTGCCGACCGACTGGCAGAAGCATTTACTGAGCTTATACACCTGAAAGTACGGAAAGAATTGTGGGGATATGCACCGGATGAAAAGCTCACGCTTGACGATCTGTTGCTGGAAAAATACCGCGGAATTCGTCCGGCACACGGATATCCGGCCTGCCCCGACCATTCTGAGAAAGAAACCCTCTTTAAGTTATTAAATGCTGAAGAAACTACCGGAATTTCACTTACCTCAGCCTACTCTATGTATCCCGCAGCTTCTGTAAGCGGCCTCGTTTTTGCCCACCCGGAATCGAGATACTTTTTTGTAGACAAAATTGGCAAAGACCAGGTAGAAGATTATGCCAACCGTAAAAACCGTGATGTGCAGTGGGTGGAACGAATGCTGGCATCAAATCTCAATTATTAGGCTTCCTAATTTGCCAAATTCGTAGTATATTTGGCGTTTTTTGCTACAATTATCTGTTCCGGAATTATAAATTTAAAAAGTAGAACTATCTGATGAAAGTCATTGACTCGCTTAAAAATGCAAAATCTCCGCTCTTTTCATTTGAACTTTTGCCACCCGTAAAAGGAAAGAGCATTACTGAACTTTATGATGCCATTGATCCGTTGATGGAATTTAATCCTGCAAACATCAACATCACATACCATCAGAGTGAAGTGATTTACGAACGTATGGAGAATGGATATCTGCAAAAGAAAATCATCAGAAAACGCCCCGGAACTGTAGCCATATCTGCAGCCATTAACCATAAATACAATATTCCGGTAGTTACCCATCTCATTTGTGGCGGTTTTTCAAAAGATGAAACTGAAGATGCCCTGATTGATCTGAATTTTCTTGGGCTCGACAACATTCTTGCCCTGCGCGGCGACCCCTCAAAAGGCCAGCGAAGGTTTATCGCCGAAGAAAATGGTCATGCCAATTCCGTGGAACTGGTAAAACAAATCATGGATATGAATGAGGGGAAATTTCTGGATAAAAACCTGCAAAAAACTTTCAAGTCTGATTTTTGTGTGGGTGTTGCCGGTTACCCGGAAAAACACTTCGAATCACCGAATATGGAAACCGATATGCAGTTTCTAAAAGAAAAAGTAGATGCGGGAGCAGAATATATCGTAACCCAGATGTTTTTTGACAATTCTAAATTCTTTGCTTTTGTGGATAAATGTCGTGAAATAGGTATTACTGTGCCGATAATTCCGGGCTTGAAACCTATTACTTACCTGAATGATTTGAAACTGCTGCCCCAGGTATTTCATATTGATATCCCCAACGATTTGGTAAAAGAGTTGAACAAATGTAAAACCAGCAAAGAAGCCCGCCAGGTAGGTGTTGAATGGTCTGTGATGCAGTCGAAGGAATTAATTGCAAAAGGCGCACCAGCCGTACATTATTATACTATAGGCATATCTGAGAATATTCG
>JBEPYD010000531.1:0-3223 GCA_041641575.1 Bacteroidales bacterium | reverse complement strand
TGCTGTCTGGCTCGATAGCATTGTCAGTACTGTTGATAAGGGTATAAATTCGCTTGCAGGCTGCATTATATTCTTGTTCAGTTTTTAGTATTTTAGTTGTCATCAGTTATATTTATTATATTTTTTGAAGTGCGGGTGGCCCTGGTTTTGCACCTTCATAATTTGCTCTATTTATTTAATGGTTCGGTTCATAACTAACTCTTTTTGCGTCTATTTTATCATACTCTTTATGTGTTCCAAACCAAACAACAAAGACTATTTTCAACTTATATTCAATGTCAACAATCAGGCGGAAATCATTGCCTTTAATGTTAAAAACTACACGCTTTGAACTTAGAATACTGGCATTGCCATATTTTGCTTTTAGCTCGTTTGCATTATTCCATTTAGAGAATCTAACTTCATAAATCCAGGCTTTAACAGGTTCTTCAGCTGGCTTGTATTTACTTTGCCTGCAATAATCCATTAATGTAGCCTCCTTTATTATTCTCATACTTTACAAAGTTAGCAAAAGTTACCCAATTTGGTAACTTTTTTTGCTTTATTTTCATATTTTGATAAGGAGTTTTTTCCCAATGCCCGCATTAATTCTCACAACTTTTAATCCTAACCCTGTCTTTGATTTGCACAGCAGACAAAAGATATAGCTGCCAGAATAATCTTACGGTATACTTGAATAACCTAATTTCTTGAAAAGCACAAGTAGAAAACACTTGCGCTAGCTGATGCTAGTTGGGTCTTCTTTTTTTGTGCCAGTACTTAAAAGTTTGTAGCCTTATATCCCCGCAAGTCTGTGACCTGTAGTTATTCCATACGCCGGAAACAGCAATGCATTAAGCAATGAAAAGCAATTGGCGCGCATTTGTAATGCGTGCTTAATTTTTCTTTTTTTGCCATCAGACACCTGGGCTCATTATGTGGAATAGCTGGAATAATGTATAAACTTGTGGGTTTAAAATTTTACCGCATATCAATCTAAACTTGCCTGGTGAATAAATTTATTGCCTGAAACGCACAAGTGGAAAACACTTGCGCTAGTTGGGTGGAGGCTGGGAAAGTAACTGGGGGAGCAGAACTGTGGCGAAAATTTTGGTGCCTGTACCTGAGCTGAATGATTGTTAATATCCCTCCAAAGCCTCTTCTAAACTCTTTCGCACCTGCGCTTTCAGGTGTTCCGGTTTTATTACCTTCACATTGGGGCCGTAGGATAATAATTCCATGAAAAAGTCGTGGGTGAGATGGATGGTAAGTCTTATCCTGTACTCCTGGTCATTGTCAACCAAAGCCTCCTGGGTATTGTGGAGTGGCAGGGTTTTGATGTACTTTCCCTGGAAAGGGGTGAATTTCAGAATAACTTCTTCGGGCTGCCCTTCATTTGGACTTATAATACCAAAACAATGTTCGTAATGCTTGTTGACATCAAAATCAGCGGGTTTTTCAAATTTTCTACGGGTGATATCGAGTCCACTAACCCGGTCGAGGGCGAAACTTTTTACCCTTTGGTCTTTCATATCCTGCCCCAGAATGTACCACCGGTTACGGAATTCCTTCAGTGCATAAGGTTCCACTGTCCGATGCGTGGCAGCATCCTCCCAGAATTTTTGATGGGTAAATTGTATTTGCACCTGTTTTTCTATGGACTGCAACAAAACACGCAGGTTTTCTGTGCCTTGTGGTTTTCGGGCTTCAAAATGAATATGATGAGAGTGGCGTCCTGCAAGATGCAGAGCATTAAATATATCGAAAGTTTCAAGTATACGTTCATTAAAAACGGAACGGTCTTCATATGCTATAAAATATCCCTTGCGGTGAGCATTATATTGGATATCAATATTAAAAAGCTCACGGATATCCTCCAGGTCTCTCTGGAAAGTTCGTTTTGAGATTCGGTTGGGTTCCCCCCGGATTTCTGCTTCCTGTTCCAGATAATCTGCGATATCATCAAAGGTGGGGGTTCGCCTCCTCACCAGGTTAATGATAAGGCTGTACCGGGTTATTTTATCTCTTAATTTCATAATGCAGTACTATTTATTATTCAAAATCTTTATTTCCCTCAGCAAAACTATTCAAATATAATCAAGTGCGACATAAATTGACGTGCCTGATGCTTTTCTTTGTCTCATCATCATAATAAAAATATTTATGAACGCTGTTAAATTCAAATACCGGGAAATGTTGGAGGTAGTGAATGTTCAAATTGACAAACCTTTATCAACTTCTATATATCCTGAAGACCTGAAACATATCCAACAACTCATCCTGGAGGAATTTCACATGGATGATTTGGAATTTCTCTGCCATTGTGAGCAACTGCAGGTTCTGGAGTTGGTAAACATGGATCCGGGTTTTAAAGAGGTGAAAGACATCCCTCCATTGCCAAAACTCAGGGAACTGTATGGTTCCTTTACCGGAATCGATTATAAATTACTGGCAAAACAATGTCCCAATTTAGAAACATTAGCTATTCTTGAAAAAGCACCGCTTGACCTTGTTCAATTGAGAAGTCTTAGAAATCTACAAGAACTCACCCTCAACAGCACCCCAATTCACCTTTCAGACCCGGAAACAAAACTCGGATCACTTGCGCATATAACCCTTATTGGTATTAGCTGCCACACATTCCCGTTTTGGGCTTTTCCAAATATTCATTCGTTAATCATCACGGACTGCGGATTAGTTAATATGATGGATTTACCGGACTACAAAAGTTTAAAGAAGCTGGAAATAAGTGGCAATGTGGTAAACTTTGATATTATTGCCCGCATGCCGCAATTAAAGCATCTCCACGTAAATATTATGAAAGAAGGAGAAGGAAATCAGTCAGTACAAAATCAATTCCTGAGTGAAGGAGATGAGAACATCGATTTAGATGCACCATTTTAAAAAGTATGTCGCTAATTCGTTAAATAAATACCATGCAAAAACACTATTTAGATACTAAACATCTGCATATTTGCACACGATTTCGCTATGCCTATAAGATATTGAACAAAAATCCACGATGGTATTTCCTGCTCAGGTGGCTGCCCCAGTTTCGGATATGTGCCACTAAAGACATTCCCCTGCCCGCCCGGATGCGAAGAGAAAAGATGGAGGCAGCGGATGAAGAAGATTTTGAAAAAGCCGCTGCTTACCGCAATAAAGAGAAGCAAGCGCTAAGGCTAATCACAAAACAAAATAAATACGCAGAATATGAAGATCAAGTCCACGTGCTAAATCACGG
>JBEPYD010000530.1:0-3242 GCA_041641575.1 Bacteroidales bacterium | reverse complement strand
AAACGCAATCAATGCTAAAAGAAATCCTATAAAAATTGCTGCTATTTGTTCCCATCTACCGTGCCCAAATGGATGCTCTTTATCTGACTTTTTGGATGATAGTTTCACACCAAATATTACTATTATTGAACTAAGTGAATCCGATAAAGTATGCCATGCGTCAGCGGTTAAGGCAATTGAACCAGAAACAATTCCAGCCCAAAGTTTTAAACCGAATAAAATGGTATTTACCAAAATCGAAACAAAACCTTCTATATATCCTGCTCTATTTTTATCCATGTTATTTATTTTTAGATACTACAATAAATGATAATGGGTTTTATCTTTAATAATTTCTCTTTCTTGATTTTAAATCCAGAATCTTCAATAAACTTTCGGAATTGCTTAAGCGACCCTTTGTTTCCGGCCTTAAAACCTGTCAAACTCATTATTCTCGAAATTAACTGTGAGTTTATGTTTTTACCATGGCAGTATGCAGGTAGAATTATCTTGCCATCATCGGCTAACAATTTTATAATTTCCTGCAATGCTTTTTCAGGTTCATGTATTAAGTGAAATATATTTGATGCTATCCCTACATTAAAGGTCTTTCCTTTTTGTTTAAAGTTTGTTGCTGAGTTTACATGGAATTCAATATTTTTATAAGTTAAAACTTTTAATTTCTCATCGGCTATGTAAATCCTTTCAGGTGCATAATTAATTGCCGTTATTCTTTTTACACTATCTGCAATTGCAAATGGTACTAAACCTGTTCCAGTACCAACTTCCTCAACATTAGAATCTTTTTCAAGCGCTTGCCTTATCAGACTTAAGCTTCTATTTTAAGTTTTTTTTGCATTCGATATCAATTTGACATCCTTGTATGCAATAGAATCCCAATAATTATTGTCATATTTATGTATCATAATTTCTATCTTCAATATAGTTCGATCACTCAAACTATATGGTTGAATTTTTTATTTTATTGACATAATTGCTTTATTAAGAAGAACAATTAGAATGTCTCTTTCTGAATCAGTTAATTCTTTTGTTAGAAGCGATGCAAATTGTTTATGTACATCAGCATGCAAATGTGCCGCTTTATCCCCCTTTTGAGTAAGATGTACATGCGCCGAACGTCTATCATTGTCTGATTTTACTTTTATTATAAAACCATTTTCTTCAAGCCTGTCAAGCATTACAGAAGTTGACGCTTTAGTAATTTTTAGTTTTTCGGCAAGTTCCGATAATGTTGGATTTTCCATAGAATGTATCAATTCAATGCAATTCAATTGTTTTGTTGTCAAGTTTTTCAAATCAGTCTTTTGCTTTGCCAACTCTTCAATATGTTCACTTTTACGAAGGATTATATTTATTAATTCTTCAATGCTATACATAAACTTCTTTTTTTTATACAAAAATACAATTATAGTTTGATGTATCTAACTATAATTTATTTATTTTTCTAAATATTTGATCAATTTCTTTTATGCTGGAGTGCTTCCTACCTTGGGGCTAAGGTGCTGCACTTTATGCATTGTGTGCTCCTTGCATGAGCAGGCTCACCGGTTCCGATTAAGAAAACGCGTTATTCCCTGTGATTTAAGTGAAACCGCCGTATACAGCTTGTCCCGTACCTGGAAGGTCGGGAATCGATTGTGCGGTCGGCTTTTTTATTTTTTTTCAAGTTTATCTTTTAACAGCAACCTGTCCTTTGTTGGATTGGTGGACATTTTACAGTTCCATAACTACAATAAACGCAACAGTCGCCTTGTTTTGGCTTTAATACTTTTTTGCAGTTGGCACACGCGTAAAAGTATTGGCAAGCGTCTGTCGGCATAGTCTCTTCCTTTTTATGTCCACAGTTGGGGCAAGTGATTATTGAATGTAAATCTATGTTCATTTAATTCCTTTCTTGTCTGTTACTGAATAGCCTGTTTTTTAAATGGCATTTCTATTTCTTCAATGCCTGTTTGGGCCTGGTCAAATTCAATGATTGCGTTTTCGTTTTCGTAAGACACAGTCATCTGGATTATTCATATACTCTTCTTCGCTATTATTTTCACACATTGTGTGTGCCTTGCATGAGCAGGCACAACCATTCCAAAACTCATTATAAATCTGAAAAATACAAATTTTTAATGTTATAACCGCAAGGTTCGGGTTAATTTTAGCCAGGGATTGAACCGAACAAAGGGATCTGACGAATACCTTAAAAAAAACCATTAGCTATATCGGTAAATTCTTCTTTGGGCTGATTCAACCTTATCTCAATGAAGCGATAATGTGGAGAGATAAACCCAATTGTAAGCTTCAAGCCCGTTGTTGGTGACCACAGGGGGGTAAGTAAACAGGACTACGACGGCGATAACCCCTCATGAATGCCTTTAAAGATAAAAGAGATATGAATAAAGGTTGGTACAGACGAACAGAACCGAACGAAGTGAACCAAACTATACGAGCCTAAGCAGAGTGGGTTAGTAGCATACCAAACCAACGCCTGCAAACAACTTTTGCTTAGAAAATTTAGCAACGAAGTACAAAATTGTTTTATATTCTTTGGGAAGGGAAAAGAATAATTCAAAAACAATTTAAGCTTTTGTAATATTTAACTTATTTTAAACTTTGTGTTAAAATTGGAAAAGACAAAAATTCTTTATTTATATGATATTCTATTGAAAGGTTCATTTTAGAAATAGTACGCAAAGCTACATTTCATCCGTTAACATCACGCTGCCTGAAAATACTCCATTAATTTTTGTTTCAATTCATTCTCATTAATTGGCTTTGTAACATAAGCATCAAATACCATTTCTCCATACTTATCAATAAATTGTTCCAAAGAATAAGCTGATTGCGCAATTATTGGCAAATCAGGGCAATACGATTTTATCAGTTTTGTTGCAGTAAGGCCATCCATTACTGGCATTTTAATGTCCATTAAAATTACGTCTATTTTTGGATTTGATTTACAGAACTCAACTGCTTCTTTTCCGTTTTTTGCATGAATCAAATTAATATCCATATCGTTAAGATATTCTTCTAACAATAGGTAGTTATATTCTTCGTCTTCTGCCACCAGAATTGTTATTAAATTTGAACGGAATGGTGTTTCTCTTCTATAATTTTCATTTACAGGAGGCTGTAGTTTACTATTGCGATGAAATCAGTACTTCGTATTTATTATTTATTTGACGATATCTGGCGTAGGTCTCAATGTCAATGATTGTCTGCTGTATCAGTTGGCTTGCAGGCTGTTTGTT
>JBEPYD010000529.1:0-3262 GCA_041641575.1 Bacteroidales bacterium | reverse complement strand
CCATGAAAATTCGGGAAAGGGTAAGTGTAAGCAGGAACCCGTAAGCCGTATACGCGAATTTGAAGGTTGTTTGCAAAATGGCACCATGAGCGAAAGTACAGGAGATAATCTGCGGGATACGCCCGCCGATCCTGGTTTGAAAGCATATACCACTGATGAATGTAATCTCCTCATTGCGCAATATGATGAGTGGGGAGACCGTTATACACCCCTGGCAGATAACCTCATGGCCTATACCCGAAATCTTGATTGCCGCACAAGTTTTACAAGAATGCAAAAGGCAGTGATGCTCTATTCGGCTTTTGAAATGCAGAAGCCTGAGTGGTTAAAAAAATGGGATAAATGATAGAAAATAACGTTCAAGCATAAACCATTTAGGAAAATTTAAGTACTTTTGTGCAAAAGCATAAAGACTGTTTAGCTTATCAATATTATTATTAAACATAATTGCATGTATTTACATATAGGAACTGATTTGAAAGTCAGGGCTTGTCTGCATTAGCAATTAATTAAATGGATGCCTCATAGGTTACTTTATATAAGCAAGAGAAAACTTTTTTAAAAAGCATGCGTATACTTTTGCTACACGCTTTTAAATATACCTTAGATGGAAAGTAGAAAAATAACTGTTAAACACTATTTAAATAAAAGAGCGAAACCTAAATTTCTGAAGAAAGAGGAATATTACCCATTATATATACAGATTATTGTAAATGGAAAGAAAGCCCAGATAAAGAGTAAGATCAATGAAAATTTAAAAATCTACAGAAGTGATATTGAAAGATATACACGCAATGATGTGGAATTAAATAGATTTTTGCTTGCCGGGTATTTCAGTGATAAACAACTTGAAAGGATTTTTGAAATTAAGCAGTTTCCTATTTATCACTTATTGAATGATGAGGTAGAAGTAATTAAACGCATCATCTTATTTATGAGACCTTTCAAAAATAAGAGCTTTTCACTATCAAATTTCAGCAGCGATTATAAAAAGCACACCACGGAGATTACAAAAATCCTCGATAATGAAATAAAGGCTTTATACAGAAATGAATTAAAAACACTTTTCTTAAAATCAATTGATCAGGAAGAGAACCGCGATGTTTTTAATATCAGTAATTACCTCATACATTTTATTAACTGGGATAATTCGTTTAATAATTTTTATGAGTCTACCTATGAAATTATTCCTAGCGAGCTAAAGAAAATAGAGACCTTGTTATCAAATGAGCTCCGTACTTCTATAAAAGCCTTTATGGCCTACTATAGCAAAGTAAACCTGTTGAAAAGATTTTTTGAGAAACGGGAACTTGGCCGTATTTCTATCCTTTCATACCTGGACTGGGAGACAGACATCAAAGACTTCATACATAAGGAGTTTGTTACCCTTTTTGGAGAACAAAAAGCACTTCAGTATGTAATAAGTCTGGACAATATCCTGGTGAAAATCATCAAAGAGTAACCCAGCGTTACGTTCTACAGAATTTTTTTAATATTTTCGGTTACGATATGTCCGTCGAAAAGACGTATAACGCGGTGAGCCTTTTCTGAATCAGTAGGGGAGTGGGTAACCATCACAATGGTAGTGCCGGTTTGATTCAATTCCGTAAGCAGGTTCATTACCTCCTCACCATTGGCAGAATCAAGGTTTCCTGTGGGTTCATCAGCAAGTATAAGTTTTGGCAGGGTAATAACTGCCCGGGCCACCGCCACACGTTGTTGTTGACCACCCGAGAGCTGCTGGGGAAAATGGTTTCTCCTGTGTCCGATGCGCATGCGGTCCAGAATATCCGACACTTTCTTTTTTCGTTCCCTGCTCGAATATTTCAGATACAGCAGTGGCAATTCCACATTTTCTTCCACCGTAAGCTCGTCAATGAGATTAAAGCTTTGAAATACAAATCCAATATTGCCTTTTCTCAGCCGCGTACGCTCCCGCTCCCGCATCCTGGTAACATCAGTACCATCAAAGTATAATTTGCCACGGGAAGGATTGTCAAGCAGGCCTATGATATTTAAAAGTGTTGATTTTCCACAGCCACTGGGGCCCATCACAGCCACAAATTCTCCGATAGCTACTTCCATGTTCACATTCTGTAAGGCGGTGGTTTCCACTTCATCAGTCCGGAATACTTTTACCAGGTCTTCTGTTTTTATCATGCTGCTTGGTTTACCCTAAATGTAATATGTTTTTTTGTAATTTTATGGAACAAATGTACAATAATACTAAAAGCAATTGACGTTCTAAAATAAGAATTATGTTTCTAAAAACATATCATTCACGTTTTACTGTAAGTGTTTTATTCCCAAATTATTTCTACATTTACGCAATAAGGAAATACACTCAAAAACCTCTCTTTTGTTAAAATGCTGCACCATATACTATCCTTTACCACGCTTATTTTTATTGCTTTTACCCCGGCCTTTGCTAACCAGGTAATATATACCCCTGAAAATCCGGTGAGAGTACTTCCTGTAGATTCCCTCCCTGAAGGCATCCGTTTGAATGGTAAGCCCAGAAACTTTTCCAATGAGAATCTACATGAATATTTGAATGGTGGTGCACTCCTTTATCAGGAATATGGCTTTGAATCACTTACCGTTGCTACTTATGTGCTTGAACAAAAAGAATATACGGTTGAGATATATAAGATGAAAGATGCACCTGCTGCACATGGTATTTATTCGTTGCTGCATCCTGAAGATGCAGAAGATATAGCCATAGGAAATCATTCTTCACTGAAAGGATATTCTTTTATGTTTTGGGAAGGGGATTTTTTTGTAGTTATATCATCTAAAAATACCAACTTGTACACGGAACCTACCCTGGTGAAGCTGGCTGTTGCAATAGATGAAAAAATATCTGGTGTAGGGGAATTTGCCCAATTGAATACTGTATTTTTAAACAACACTACATTTCCTGTTTCGGAGAAATATTTCCGGGGGCCTATTGGCCTTTCCCACATCTATGCCTTTGATGCTACAGATATATTCTCTTTTAAGGAAGCAGTATATGCTGACTTTGGAGAATATGAAATGTTCGTACTGCAATATAGCAACGAGAAAGATGCAAATACATACTTTACCTCCTCACGAAAGATTCTGGTTTCAAAACCAAAATACAGAACAGTTGTCGATAATCCTGGTCATTACATTCTAAATGAGAAAGATATGGATGAAATGGCTTTTCATTTATATTCAAATTACATCATAGTGTGCCGCTATCGTTCAGGAAATACAGTTACTGCTGAAACAATAAAGC
>JBEPYD010000528.1:0-3265 GCA_041641575.1 Bacteroidales bacterium | reverse complement strand
GATATAACCCACACTGCCGGAAAACATCCCTCTCTTAAAAACTTCTGCCTCATCAATTAATTGCATGGCGCGTATTTTAGGGGCACCCGTCATAGAGCCCATCGGAAAAGTGCTTTTTAATACATCCCCAAAGGAAATTTCCGGCTTCGCCATTGCGTGAATTGTGGTAATCATTTGCAAAACCCGTGGGAATGAATATACGCCGCATAAATCAGTTACTTTTACAGTTCCCCTCCTGGATATTTTCGAAAGGTCGTTACGAACAAGGTCAGTGATCATTATGTTCTCCGCCCGTTCTTTTTCACTCATTTGCAGTTCATACATCTGTTTTGAATTCAATACAGGATCAGCATGTTTTGCCATGGTCCCTTTCATGGGCTGCGACAGCAAGCCAGCTCCATTTTTTCTGATAAAACGCTCCGGACTTGCCGAAATGATATATTTTTCACCCATGCGGCTGAAGCATGAAAACGGGGAAGGATTTATTTGATTTAAGCGTCTGTAAAGCGCAAAAGGATTGGCTGTGTAATCTTCTGCATAAAATTCCTGACAAAAATTAGCCTCATAAATATCACCTATGTGTATGCGGCGTTGGAGTTCGCTAAGTGCGGACATATATGCCGTAGATGAAATCCTTTTTCTAGTGGCCACTGATGTCAATTTTACTGAACCCAGGGGGAAACGAAAAATCTCAGCACATAACTTGTTGATGTTATGGTCAGAAGATTCATGAAGAAAAATATTTAATTTTCCATTCCTGAAGATAAAAACAATTTCCGGTTGATAGAAATAAAGAAGTGGAAAATTTAAATGATCAAAGCCGGTGGAAGTTAGCTGTTCAATTTCATTTTTAATATCATAAGATACTGCGCCGAAAATCCAGTCTTGTTTGCCAGCAATATAGGCATCCAGACCATCAAATCCATTTTTTTGCCATGTAAAACAGGAAACCTCACCACAAGCAACAATAGCGTCGAAATTAATATAATTTTGTGGGGTATGGTTTGAAGATGAAAATACAGAAGCATTGCTATTAAGTGCGGTATAATTGGTGAAATTTTCAGAAATCCAGGCCAGTGTTTTGAGAAGTAAATTATCACTTACATCGTATTTGCAAGAGCAGTGGATTCGTTGATGACTATTTCCTGATTTCATGTTACAAAAGTAAAAACAAAAAGGCATTCCGGAGCGGAATGCCTTTGGTTTTTAATTTTTATTTTCCGGCTTAAGACCTGCTTCCAAGAAAAGAAGAAATTCCTTCCTGTGTTGCCTGAAGACCTTTTTCTCCTGAATGCCAGTCGGCAGGACAAACCTCACCATTTTTCTCGAAGAATTGCAATGCATCAACCATACGAAGGGTTTCATTCACACTTCTACCCAGGGGCATATCGTTTACCACCTGATGACGCACAAGACCTTCCTTATCAATAAGGAAAAGACCTCTGTATGATTGTGGAATGCCATTAAAACTAACTTCACCTTCTTCGTCATACTCATAATTTCCTGCCAATACATCAAAGTTTTCAGAAATGGTTTTGGACTGGTCAGCCACAAGCGGATAAGTTACACCTTTAATACCGCCTTCTTTCTGCTCGGTTTGCAGCCATTTCCAGTGCGAGAATTCAGAATCAACTGAACATCCAACCAGGGCTACATCTCTTTTATCAAACTCTTCTATTTTATCCTGGAAAGCAATTAACTCTGTAGGGCATACAAAAGTAAAATCAGCCGGGTAAAAGAAAAATATAACATACTTTTTTCCAAGATACTGGTCCAAAGAAAAACTTTCAACAATATCGTTTCCATTCACCACGGCGCTGGTGTTAAATTTTGGTGCCTTTTTTCCTACTAATACTGCCATAATTCTATAATTAATTTGGTTATTTGAAAATAAATAAATGATTCGTTAATACTTTTTAGATAACAATGAGAAATATATTATGTTTAGCCCTGATAAAAAAATACTTCTCATTTACCCGAATTGCCTGTAAGGTAAGTTATTATAGACATCAAAAACCTTGTGACAGGCTATTAATTTTCGGATTAAAACTTCAATTGAATTTTGCACGAGTGGCATGAAGAAGTGCAGGCACGTAAAATCTGATGTATACGCATGATTTTAGGTAACTACCTGAACTGTATTTGGTCAGGTTCCTTAACAAAAAAATCAACAGGGTTTAATCTCTCCTCCCCGGTAATATCTATGTATCTGCCAGTGGAATTTTCAGGTGCCACTGGATAAAAAGAGAAGCGAAGCTGAAATGTTTTAAAAACAAGCCGTTCATTGCGTATTCTTACCCCTATACTCAGGGCAGTAAAAGGTTCTGAATCAAAAATGGAAACATTACGCTTTCCTATAATTCCAAAGTCTGCACCCATGAAAAATGCAAAACGAAATCCGAGGTATCGATAAGGTGAAAAAACAACGGTTTCAAGATTGCTAACTACCTTTCGGTTCCCAAAAAAAACCGGACTGGTTAAACCTGTAACTTCAGAGGGGGAATTGACACCAATAAACTCATTTTCAAACCGGTTTATTCCCTCAACATAATTAAATCTGATGAACTGCCTGAATTTAAATGCCCGTAAAACGTAAAGATTTGAAAAGTAGTTTAAACGAAGCTTAAAAACTCCCTGCTGCAGTGATTGGTTATTTACGAATCCACCAAGTGAAAATTCTGATTGCAAATATCCATTTTCATCAAGATAATTTCCTTTTACATATGAAAATCCGAGATAAAAACGGTTATAAAATTCATTAAATTCAGGTCCAAATAGCACTGTAAATTTATCCCCGTAAGGAATATCTTCTGTGCGTCCGAAACTATAGATAAGGTTACTCCTGTAAAAATTTTGTTTAACATATGAAATGCTCCCTAAAACCATTCCCCGATCGTGATAAGCATAATTTAGATTTTGATCAACCCGCGGACGCAAGTCAAATCTTCTGTCGTGATATGCGAGTGCCAGTACCAACTGCGCCCTGTTGGTTAAAAATTCACTTTCCCCATTGATATCAAAGGATCTGCCTATCCATGCATCAGTAAAGGTACGCTCTACAGGACTGGCAATAATTACTGTATCCAGGTACCGAACGGCCTGAAGACCCTCCAGCCGCTGCGCGGTAATACCCCCTGCGTATTTAATCTGATCGGTAATAAACCTGCGTCTAATATCAAAGCCATAATACCTGTTTTGAAAAACCTGCGCGTAATTTACCTGTGCATTAACGAATGATCCTCCAATGTTTCGCATCTGAAACTTT
>JBEPYD010000527.1:0-3276 GCA_041641575.1 Bacteroidales bacterium | reverse complement strand
TCTTCTTTATCGCCGGATTTGCAGGGCTTTTCCTGGTTGTAATGTGGTTATTTAGCTGGCATTATCCTGTTCGGTATAACTTTAATGTGCTTTGGATGAATCCATTATTTCTATTTTACTTTTTCGGAGGTAAAAGATATAAGTATATCATTGTTTTGATAATAACCTTCCTTTTGCTATTGTTTCTTCTTACCGGCCCCTTTATGATGCAGCACTTTAATCTTGCATTTTACCCCCTGGCAGTGTTATTGCTTACACGCGTTATAGCACATCTGGGATATCTGAAGGAAGTAAAAAATATTTTTCGTTAACCCTTAAGCGAGATATCTTTTAAAAGCTGCTTGTTTTTAATTTCTATGTTCTTGCCACTTGCCAAAATAATTCCTTCATGCTCCATTTCTTTAAGAATTCGAATGGCACTATCTTTTGACATGCTTGACAAATCTGCAATATCCTGACGGGAGATAGTGAGTTCAAATTTATCCTTATTGTAAATATCATTGCTCAGGTAAAGCAGAATATCTGCAATTCTTCCATGCATCTGCTTTTGCGTTAAGCTAACAAAACGTTCATATATTTTTGTTTCGTCCATACTGACACCTTCCAAAAATTTCTCCATGAAATCCGGATTATCACGTATCAGTTTCTTAAAGTTACCGGAATCTATGAAGCAGGCGGAGGTAGGTTCAACAGCAGTCACTGAATAGTGATACCTGCTATCTATAAAGATTCCGGGTCCGCCGAAAATTTTCCAGGGTTTAATAAGTTCAAGAATCAGGTTGCGATTATTAAAACCTTCAATATAAAGCTTTGCCAGTCCCTGTGTAAGCGATATTAAATGCGTGGCGGAGGTGCCTTGCTTTATGATATTTTCCCCTGCTTTAAATGTAACTTCATAGCGGTTGCTGTTTATCAGTACCAGTTCCGGATCAGACAGCAAACTAAAGAAAGGTGACTTTCTGTTGCATTCATAGCATGTTTTGCATTTATCTGAGGTTATAAATTGAGTCATTTAGTTTTATTATAATAGTTTAATAAACACGTTAAATCCTTATAACATCAACATTCCTTTGGATTTCGAGCGTTTTTCGTATAATTATAATTAGTCACGCAAATATCGTCGATTTATATCAGTTAAGCAAACGTTATATATCAGTTTTAAAACCTGCATATTCTCCTGTCACTTACAAGCAAAGGATTTTGTAATCATATACTTTTATGTTTTTAGAATAACACACATTTAGTTATCTAAATAGTTTCATTATTTTTTATTTTAACTATCATAATATGAAGCATATATGCAATGTTTTCCCGGTTAGATCTCTTTTTTTCTCAATGCTGGCACTGGCATTTATCGGCTTTTATGGCTGTGAGAAAGTAACCCTTGAAGGTCCCACGGTAGATCCAAATGAGCCGGTCTCCTTTTCTGAAGATATTATTCCTATCTTCAACGACAACTGTATTTCCTGCCACGATGGCGCTGTATCACCTACACTTACAGAAGGTGAAGCCTATGATGAATTAATTAGTGAAGACCTTGTAAACACTGAAGCTCCGGCTGATAGTGAATTGGTTGTAAAACTCAGAGAGGGGCATTTAGCCGGCCTTTCGGATTTTAGCATCCAGAAAATTGAAGTTTGGATTGCACAAGGTGCATTAAATAACTAATTATTAAATTTAAAATTAATATAAATAAGAATTAAAGAGGCAAGAACATTTTATCCTTACAAAATAAGGATTTATTCTGATCTTGCAGTTCCTATTGATAATCAAAATAAATATAGAACATATGAAAAAAACTGCCTTACTTCTCGCTTTTTGCCTGGTAATTTCAGGAACAATAATGGCCCAGGATGATGATTCACCGGTGCGTTTTCCTTTTGAAACAGGTATCTTAATTGATAATCATACATATGTTACACCTTTTAAAGGAATGCTGGAGTATCGGATTCAACACCGTTTTGGTCCTGTTACCAATGGTATTACCGATCTTTTTGGAATTTATGCTCCTTCAAATATCAGAATGGCACTAAATTATGGTATCACAGATAAATTAATGGTTGGTATTGGATCTACAAAGGATTATAAATTGCAGGATCTACAATGGAAATATGCCATTTTGCAACAAACAGAATCAGGAAGTATGCCGGTTTCTCTTACCTACTATGGAAACATGGTAATTGATGCCCGTGAAAATGAAGTCTTCTATCCTGAAGAAAATTACCGGTTTATTCACCGCCTGAGCTATTTTACCCAATTCATTGTAGGTAGAAAATTCAACGATGTATTTACTTTTCAGGCAGCACCTGCCCTGGCATATTACAATGCTGTAGATACTACTTATCAGAACATAAATGTTGGTTTATCGCTGGGCGGAAGGGCTAAAATCTTACCTCAAACCTCAATTATTGCTGAATATGGCATGCCTTTATATGTGTCAGAAGAATCAGAAGCGAAACCTAATTTGTCTCTTGGCGTAGAAATAGGAACAGCCACTCACGCCTTTCAGATATTTTTGGCTACATATGATCAAATTGTTCCACAGCGAAACCTGGTATACAATACCAATGATTTTACAGATGGTGATTTATTACTAGGTTTTAATATAACAGCCAGGTTTTAACAAAATAAGCCACTAATGCACAAGAAATTCAGATTTTACAAAAGCACCAGAGCATTCATCATTGGCATGGCAATGCTTTTGATCGCCAGCATCTCTTATGCACTTATCCAACAAGAGGATGAGGGTGAAATGCCGGAAAAAATTCCCATGTTTGCAGAGGAAAATGAGGCATGTATGCAATGCCATGGCGATGATATTTATACCTATACTAATGAGGAAGAAGGTATATACCATAAAGGGCGCATGTGCGATTCAAAAGTGATTGATTCTGCGGCGTTTTACCAGTCAAACCATTATTCCTTTATGTGTACGGATTGTCATTCTGCAGATTATGATACCTTTCCTCATCCCGGCGAACTTCGGTTTGAGCCGATGTGGGGGTGCATGGATTGCCATGGGTATGATGAAACATTTGCCCAGTATCATTTTGAGGAAATTGCAGAGCAGTATGAGAAAAGTGTACATTATGAAGCCGATCCGGAAGGTTTTAGCTGCTGGGAATGCCACGATGCCCATACGTATGTTACCTTTGCACGCACGAGCGAAAGCATTCTGAAAACTGTTGCTTACGATAACAATATTTGCTTGAAATGCCATGGTAATGTGGATGAATACAACCTTATAGACACAGAGCCCAAGGAAGAAGTGACCCT
>JBEPYD010000526.1:0-3279 GCA_041641575.1 Bacteroidales bacterium | reverse complement strand
TAAAGGAACGCTTCAAAAAATCAGCACTTTTGTTGAAATGATGAAAGAGTTTCAAAGCATGGTACATAAAACAGAGGCCTACGAACTGGCCATGCAGGTAGCCAGCCGCAGCGGAATACTAAATGACCTGCATTTTGAAAATACTCCAGAGAATATTTCCAGGTATGAGAATATCCAGGAGCTATTGAATAGCATCAGGGAGTTCTCTGACAATCAGGAGGAAGGACAGGACACTACCCTGCCCACCTATCTTGAAAATGTAGCGCTTTTAACAGATGCTGATAACGAGAATGAAGAGGATTTTAATAAAGTAAGCATCATGACCATTCATGCGGCCAAAGGACTTGAATTTGGTTATGTGTTTATCACTGGCGTGGAAGAAGATTTGTTTCCCGGACGAATGTCAGTTACCACCCTGCAGGGCCTTGAAGAAGAACGTCGGTTATTTTATGTGGCTTTAACCAGGGCCAAAGTACAAGCCAGCATCTCTTTCGCAAACCTTCGGTACAAATGGGGTGTGGCTGAAGGGTGCCGCCCCTCCAGGTTTATCGGTGAAATTGATGCTCATTTCCTTGATGTGCCGATAGAAACTGAAGAACCGGAAACTTCACCTGTGGCAGGTACAAGGGCTAATTTCAGGAGCAGTGCAAAAAGAAATAATACCAGCGGAAACTTTAAAACACCGCCACCGCCGGCATTCCCACCTCCGGGAAAATTTCGTAAAGTACAGCAGAAACCCGCCTCAGGCACGCCGTTTAAAGGAGACAGTGCCGACCGTATCAAAAATGGAATGATGGTGGAGCATCAGCGTTTTGGAAAAGGCAAAGTAATTAATCTTGAAGGCGATCCCCCAAACATAAAAGCTACGGTATTTTTTCAAACTGAAGGGCAAAAACAATTATTACTCAAGTTTGCCCGTTTAAAGATTATTGGATAAAGATAACCATCCTCTATCACTAAAAAATATTCATTTTAAAGGTTTTGAATGCCAGCCAAAAAGCGTTATCTTTGGCAAAATTTTAACATCATGATGGATTACGATTACAATACCTCCAGGGAAAAACTTATTTTACCGGAATACGGCAGAAACATTCAGAAAATGGTTAAATATGCCATTAATGTTGAAGACAAGGATGAGCGCACCCGCGTGGCTTATGCCATAATTTCAATAATGGGAAATATGAACCCCGGCCTCAGAGAGCAGGGTGACTACAAAAGAAAACTATGGGACCATCTTGCCATAATGTCCGATTTTAAACTTGACATTGATGCACCCTATGAATTGCCGGAAAAAGAAGTTTTATATTCTAAACCTGCCAAAGTGGGTTATCCATCTAATAAAATCCGTTATAAACATTACGGAAGAGCCACACAGGAAATGGTAAACCATGCCGCATCACTGGAAGAGGGCGAAGAAAAAAGTGCACTTATACAGCTTGTGGCCAACCATATGAAAAGGCAATACCTGACTTACAACCGGGAGGTGGTTACAGATGATGCTATTTTTGAGGATATGAAGGAACTTGCCGGTGGCAATATCAACATTGACCCCAATCTTAAACTGACAGATCAGAAAGAGCTTGTTCCTCCCGCAGCACAACAGTACACGCACAAATCAAAAAGAAAAAAAGGCAATAGCCGAAAAGGTTCCGGAAAACGATAAACAACTGGTGAATGGGCTCTTTTGTTATTCAGGGTGGGAATAAACTGAAAGGCGATCTTGTTCCGCAGGGCGCAAAAAATGAGGCCCTGCAAATATTATGTGCCACCCTGCTTACCTCCGGTACAGTTACCATACACAACATACCCAATATACGCGACGTAAACATCCTAATGGATATCCTGCGTGGCATTGGCGTGGAAGTAAATGAAATTAAACCGGGCAGTTTCAACTTTAATGCCACCCATGTAAACCTGGAATATTTGCGCTCAGCTGATTTTCAGAAAAAAGGATCAAACCTGCGTGGCGTGGTAATGATTGTGGGTCCTTTGCTTGCCCGATACAAGAAATGTTACATTCCCAGACCAGGGGGAGATAAGATAGGCCGGCGGCGGCTCGACACCCACTTTGAAGGATTGAAAAACCTTGGTGCAAGCATTGAATTTGATAATGTTAAACATGCTTTTACTATAAAAGCCCCTACCCTTTCCGGCAGTTATATGCTGCTGGAAGAAGCATCTGTTACAGGTACAGCCAATATTCTTATGGCAGCAGTAAAAGCAAAGGGCACTACTACCATTTATAATGCAGCCTGTGAGCCCTATGTGCAGCAGTTATGCAAAATGCTGGTGCGTATGGGTGCAAAAATTCAGGGCATTGGTTCAAATTTACTTACCATTGAAGGGGTTGACAACCTTACGGGATGCGAACATACCATACTCCCCGATATGATAGAAATTGGCAGTTTTATTGGTCTGGCTGCCATGTCGCAGAGCGAAATTCGAATAAAAAATGTCAATTACCCCAACCTGGGCATCATTCCCAATGCCTTCCGCAGGCTGGGCATAACCCTGAAACTGGAAAATGACGACATTTTAATTCCTGCACAAGAGGAGTATGAAATTGAAACCTTTATGGATGGATCCATCATGTCTATATCTGATGCACCATGGCCCGGATTAACACCGGATTTGCTCAGTGTAATGCTGGTAGTGGCCACCCAGGCAAGAGGGAGCATTTTAATTCATCAGAAAATGTTCGAAAGTCGTTTGTTTTTCGTTGACAAACTGATTGATATGGGTGCCCAGATAATCCTTTGCGATCCTCATCGGGCTACCGTAATCGGGCTCAACCAAAAATTCAGATTACGCTCCACTGTAATGACATCACCAGATATTCGTGCAGGCGTGGCATTGCTCATTGCAGCACTTTCGGCCGAAGGCGAAAGTACCATACATAATATTGAGCAAATTGACCGTGGTTACCAGAATATTGATGCCCGCCTGAATGCTATCGGTGCCGATATAAAACGCGTTTAGTACAGATTATGTGTGAAATTTACCGCCCCATAAAAATAGCATTCCTTATTGTTATCCTCATGATAACAAATGCCTGTAATAGTGCAGAAAAGCAAAAACAAAACATTCAGCAGGTTGAACCTACCGGGAAAACAGGGTTGAATATTGGCGATACCGCTCCCTCTTTTTCCCATACAGATATCTCCGGAGATACTATTGTGCTGGAAGATTTTAAAGATGATGTTGTTCTGTTATATTTTTGGGCCTCCTGGTGCCCCAACTGCAAGAGAACCAATCCTAAACTGGCAGATATTTACAGAA
>JBEPYD010000525.1:0-3285 GCA_041641575.1 Bacteroidales bacterium | reverse complement strand
TCCGGCCCGAAATACCGCATCAGGAGCGTCGGTGGGGTTTGTTTACAGCAGACTGGGAAAAGGAAGTGGAAGAATTAAAAGCCTTTGCCCGGAACCGTCCGCACCAAATGGAATTACACATGCAGCTCTGGCTTAAAAATCCTGATGGAAGCAATTTCTAAGAAAATTTTGCAGGGTTTTTTCAGCTTCCTTTGCCTTCTGCCGCATGTTTGTAACTTCCCCCCCACATCCTGCCGCAAGTATTTTCCACTTGTGGCGATCCTTCCATACCCTTGAATACACCCTGGCGCGCATTTCCAATGCGTGACTTATTTTAGCACATATTGCATGCAATACAGGCTTCACCCTGTGCTGAAATAACCTGCCGTTTCATGGCTTTACCAATTAACCCAAAAACCCATTAACCATTTAACCAGTAATCTACCACCTGCATCCTGCCGCAAGTGTTTTCCACTTGTGGCGATCCTTCCATACCCTTGGATACACCCTGGCGCGCATTTCCAATGCGTGACTTATTTTAAGCTTAAGTTACGATATTCTATAACTTGAATGACTTATTCCGAACGAATAAATGTATTTGATATTAGGCATGTTACTTAAATGAAATAATATAAAAAATAAATGTGAAGTAGCATTATTATCACTAACGGGAAGAATTTATTAATTTTACCCATTGAACCTTTATTATCCGGATGCAATGAAAAAATCACCTGCAAAAAAATACAGACTTCGTTCAGCAAAACCCTGGATAAATACATATACCGGAAGTAATATTGTTAAAGGTTATGCAAAAAAGTATGCCGTCGACAAGTTATGTGCAGTTAGAGAATTACGAATGATTGGCATTCAAATTTCAGAAGAATATGAAAAGCAATTATCGAACTCATTGGAAGTTGTCAGGCAACAAAGGATAGCATCCAGAAAAAAACGGGAGGAAAAATTAAACGGCAGATGCACTTTTGAGAGTGATGAGAATTTTGCAATGATTATAGGATATACAAGCGGAGGATTTCCCTATGGCGTAACCCATGAAGAAATGGAGAAAATAAACAAGACTGGTGAAAACCATACCGCAAATAGTGATGAAATATTTTAATCCTTTTAGCATGCACAAATTATTGAATATCAATAAAAATAAGTATTCCGGCATAAAGCAGCATTCTGAATAGATTGCACATTATAATTGTATCCATATGAAAGCAAATATTTATTGGAAAAAGCCTTTATTCTCAAATACACTTACCCTTTATAGCAAAGATCAACCGCTTGGCTATATAAAAGAAAAAACTTTTTCTTCATCAGTTTATGGTCAGTTAAACGGTAAGCAATATATTTTTAAAACAAGAGGTTTCTTCAGTCAAAAAACAAAGATTATTGATGGTTCTTCGAATAAAAGCATTGGGGAGATAAGTTACAATAGCTGGATGTCAAAAGCCAATATTTTATTAGGAAACAAACTTGTAAAATGGAAATATAACAATATGTGGCATACAAAATGGATTGTACAGCATACGGAGGAAACCATTATTAAGTATGCAAGCAGCTCAACCAGAGGAACCATAGTAACAAATACGGATGATGAAGTACTCTTGTTGAGCGGGTTATATATAAAAAACTACTACATGCAATGGATAGCGGTATTAATAGCCATTATGGTTCCGCTTTTGATTACCAACTCATGATGTAAGCATTACTGTTTATGCATAAAGAACGTTAACCACGAACTTAGCACTCCAATTAAAAAGACAAATAAATGCTCTCAAATTCGAATAACAAGGTATTCGTGCATTCGTGGTTTAAAAAAAGACGAACCTGATGTAAGCACTATAATATCAATCTTTTAAAAACCCTCTCAAGGCAGGTAAATTTGGCTCTTGAAAATTTTTGGACATGGAACACTTTAGATGCATAAAAATCTTTAACAACGCATGCACCAATGAAGTTGATTCAACGGATCAACTTTTTGTATGAATATTTATTTCATCTTTATTTAGATGCGCAAAATAAATACATTGCTCTCCAGAAAAAACCTACTAAATGCTCACAAATTCGAATAACAAGGTATTCGTGCATTCGTGGTTAAAAAAAAGACACGCCTGATGTAAGCAGTATAATATCAATCTTTTAAAAACCCTCTCCAGGCAGGCAAATTTGGCTTTTGAAAATATTTGAACATGGAAGTCTTTTGATGCATAAAAATTAACCACGCATGCACCAATGATGATTCAACGAATCAACTATTTGTGTGAATATTTATTTCAACTTTATTTAGATGCTTGAAAATAAACACTTTGCTCTCAAGATAAAAACCTAATAAATACTCACAAATTCGAATAACAAGGTATTCGTGCATTCGTGGTTAAAAAAAGACGAACCTGATGTAAACAGCATAATATCAATCTTTTAAAAGCCCTCTCAACCAGGCAAATTTGGCTCTTGAAAATTTTTGAACATGGAACACTTTTGATGCATAAAAATTAACCACCAATGCACCAATGAAGTTGATTCAACGAATCAACTATTTGTGTGAATATTTATTTAATCTTTTTTAGATGCGTAAAATAAATACATTGCTCTCCAGAAAAAACCTACTAAATGCTCTCAAATTCCAATAACAAGGTATTCGTGCATTCGTGGTTAAAAATAGACACGCCTGATGTAAGCAGTATAATATCAATCTTTTATAAATGATTTTTTCCAGATCAACACCTCACGCGTAATGGAGTATCATATCGCTAAAATAGAAACGTTTATTCTGAAATCCTGTTTAATTCATCATCAATTGCTGAGCGGCTTCTCTGCCGTGCTTTCGCCTGCTGATTGCCAAAATTATACGTCAGGTTTATACCAAATCTCCGGTTATCAAAAGTTCGTACTCCATCAGTTATAATGCCTCCATAATTGCTGTTGTAATGATAATCGCTGCTGGTTCGCAAGATATCGTTACCAGTTAACTGAACAATCAGCAGTTTGTTAAAGAAAGCTCTTTTTACACCTACATTCAGCCGCTGATTTGCTTTAACCCGCACTGATCCGCGCCATATCCAAGGACTGTAATAGGAATATGTAACTTCCAGGTCGATATCACCCGGTATTTTAAACATATTTTGTACCCGCCCACTATAGGTATGTATGGACAGATCTATCAGGGTTCCCTGTAAATCACCTTCATATGTCTCGTAATTATAATTTACAAATGAGCTCAGTTTCCACCATGGAAATACCTTTACCGGATAGGTTACAGACAGTCCGTTATTAATTACTTTATCCATATTGCGGGGGGTA
>JBEPYD010000524.1:0-3297 GCA_041641575.1 Bacteroidales bacterium | reverse complement strand
CATAAGTATAACAGTAACAGTGATAATGATGTTCTGGGAAAAGCCTTATTGGAAATGCAGCAAAGTTTAAAGCAGGCTAAAAAAGACGAGGCAATCAGGAAGGAAGAAAATGAAAAGTCTAATTGGGTAAACCAGGGGCTCGCAAAGTTTAGTGATATTATGCAAAAGAATTCAACTAATATTTCAGATTTTTCGTTCAGCATTATCAGCAGCCTGGTTTCTTATACAAAGGCCATACAGGGTGGTCTATATTTAATAAATGATGAAGAAGAGTCTGAAAAATATATAGAACTTGTTGCATCTTTTGCATACGACAGGAGAAAGTATCATACCCGGCGGCTTGAGATGGGAGAGGGACTGATTGGTAGCTGTATACAGGAAAAACAAATCATTCATCTTACCGAAATTCCGGAGGATTTTATAGAAATTACCTCTGGTTTAGGTGATGCCAGACCAACCACCATTTTAATTGTGCCCATGTTGGTAAATGATGAGATATTCGGGGCCATAGAAATAGCTTCTTTTTCGGCCTTTGCTGAACATGAAATAGGTTTTGTTGAAAAAATTGGTGAGAATGTTGCATCTTCTGTATCCGGCATTCGCATAAATATGAAAACAACAATCCTTGCCAATAAAGCCAGACAACAATCAGAGGAATTAGCATCGCAGGAGGAGGAGTTGAGGCAGAATATGGAAGAAATGCAGGCCACGCAGGATTCCCTGCAGGAAAGTCAGTCGAAAGCAATGATGGTATTCAATGGTGCCCTTGATGGCATTATCACAATTAACAGGAATGGAATCATTGATCAGTTTAACCCTGCTGCCGAGCGTATGTTTGGTTATGCGGCAAATGAAATTACCGGGCGGAGCATCAATAACCTGATGCCGGCTGAAGAAGCCCAGATGCATGATGGTTATCTTGAACGTTACTTCAAAGAAGGAGTAAGTAATATTATAGGCCGCTCCCGCGAAGTTTATGGTAAAAGGAAGAATGGTGATGCATTTCCCATTGAGATTCGCGTGGATAAAGCAAGCCATGGTAGCCATGACATGTTTATTGGTATGATAAGAGATTTGTCAGACAGAGATAAGATAGAGCTTGAGAAACAGGAAAATATGGTGAGGCTTCAAAAACTGGAAGTAGAGCAGAAGAAGCATATTGAAAATCTTGAAAAGGAAAATGAGAAGAAAATAAGCCAGATAAAAGATATCCAGGAGCGAATCCGCAAAGAAGCAGATGAACAAAAAATGAAAGACAAAGACCTTATTGCTGTATATGAAAAGGAAATAGATGATATGTTTTTAATGTGGCAGCAGCAGTTAAATGCGGCTGAAGATAAAATCAATAAATAATTGTCATTTGGGTTTTTTTATAAGTTTAATAAATAACATAGTTCTAAGTATTCCATGCACCAACATTCAGATAATAGTAACCTGAGCTATTTTTATGCCCGCCATAATCACAGACTTTGGGTAGTTAACCTGCATGCCTTTATTCTCGGATTAACTAACATTCAGGAAAGTGATATCATTTCAGACAAGGATTGTGATTTACACTCCTGGATAGAAACTTATGTAAAACCCCGGCACGGAGAGAATTCGCTGGTAATGGAACTGACAACGAAACATAAAAAAACACATTCCCTCTACTACAAAATATTCTCTTCAGTTAATAACAATGATACTGAAACAGCAAAAGCAGACTATGAACTTTTAAGCAAATATTCTGAGCAAATTTTGCAAATTATGGATCAATTAAGGTAAGAATTGTTAAATCAGCACATTTAAAGCATTTTTTTTAATATTTATACGTTTTTATCCTGCTTATTTTTTTATTAGCAAATTATTTTTCAGATATTTGTAAACTATTTAGTTTTATTTTTAATATTTAATATTTTTATTATGACAGGAAGTGTAAAATGGTTTGACTCAGCCAAAGGCTATGGATTTATTCAAACCGAAGATGGTAGCGATGTATTTGTACATTATACCGGAATTGAAAAAGAAGGTTATCGTGGTCTTGATGAAGGCCAAAAGGTATCTTTTGAAATTGTGGATGGAAAACGTGGGCCACAGGCTACAAAAGTTACAGTAATTGAAGAATAGGTAATATTTTATAATATTATTGTAATTAAAAAACCCCGCTGATTAGCGGGGTTTTTTTTGATCTTTATTTTACTTTGGCAGTAGTGAAAATCAGCGGAATAATAAGTTTTTTGCAGGGAGTAAGATTTTCTGCTGCTTAGTTGCCACTCTCTTTATTTTTTCTCTCCTCATGTATCTTTTCAAAATTTTCCATTCCTTCAATAGCCATTCCTTTTGATAGTTTTGAGATGTTTTTCATATCTATATCACCCTGAATGGTTATAAGAAAGCTTTCGTCCGGACTTTTTGACAACAAAAGCAATTCTTTTATTTTACCGTCAACTTCATCAATCAGGAACTTCATATCTGTGTCTTTTTCTTTAAGCACCATAAGTTCTGTGTATTTTCCCTTTGGAAAGTCATTTAATACTTCTCCTACAAAATCAATGTTTTTTCCATTTTCCGGGACTTCATAGGTTAAAATTTTAATGGCATTAAGCCCGCTGATAGCTTCATCCATTTCATCTTTTAAGTCCGGATTTTCCTCTTGCATTTGCCGAAAAAGATCAAACATTGCGCTTGATACATAAACGGTGGTAAAACCATCCATTCCGCTATACTTATCAAATACATGATCGGCTGGTGACTGTGCTGTGGCAGTAGCAATAATTATTGCTGAAAATGCCATTAAAATTACTGATTTCATACGTGTGATTTTTAAGTGTATATTCATGATTTATTTATTATTAAATTTCTGTTTAATTATTGATATTCGTTTTTTCTGGTATATGTTTGAATTTTGTTAGTTGAACCATGCCTATATTAAATAGCACAACTTTATTTAGCTTTTCTGTATTTTTATTTAGCTTATCTATTTCAGCCAGTTGATCAGTTCCTTTATTCAAAGTTTCAGACACTTTTAAAAGCGCTTTTTTTGTTTCCATATAAGCTAGTTCCGGATTCTCCAGCACATACTCATTTGTTTGGGTAACCTCAGGTTCATTAAACACTGGCGAGAATAGAAACAACCCTGTAAGGATGGCAATACCTGCAGCAATTCCTGAAAATGTAAATACATATTTCCGGTTATGATTTCTCTTGCTGCTTTTTTCAATCGCAATATCAAGATATTTTTCAGGGTTTTCCAACTGAGTAGTATTATTCTTTGCATTTTTAAGGTAGCCAAACCATGCCTGGTCAAAGCCTTGTCCT
>JBEPYD010000523.1:0-3301 GCA_041641575.1 Bacteroidales bacterium | reverse complement strand
TTATCCCAATGGATACTGTTTTGGGTAAGCCAGAAAAGATTTTCTAAGGAGGCAATCTCAAAAGGGTTTTCTTCTGAACCATCTCCTGCGGAGGGAGAAACTGCACTTTGGGCTATCAGAGGATGATTTAAAATAGATATAAGTGACAATGTGCACGCTAAGATGAGTTGATGTTTTTTCATTTTAGTTATGTTTTACATATAAGAATGCGCTTTTCGATTTTATGTACGTAATTAAAACAAAATCAGTTTCATTTTTCACATTACTTGTGTTTTACGTCAAATGAAACCCCTTATCAGGAGAAATAAATTTAAAAGGAGGTAGCACAATTGGTTTTCAACCGCGATTGCTTGTCTCGGTTATTTTTGAAAAGTGAAGTTTCGCAGCTGCTATAACTGAAGACGAACACGGCTGACGAAGATAATGTTTTGGAGGTAATGATCACCGTAAGTTCAATCTCTCAGCGGAAAAACTGAAGAATTATTTAAAAGATTTTGCCAGATACAATATACTTTATAGACCGTATCCTGAATTTTCAACTGCCCAAATCAGCCTTCGGTTTTGTATTTCTCATCCTGCATGCCATTCGGTAATTCCCGGAGGTAAGACCCCGAAACAGGTTAAAGGTAACGCACGAGTCTCGGAGGCTCACATTATTAATTATAAAGAATTTTAAATAAGTAATTGAGCTATCCTTAATTTACTGCATTATTTGGCAGCTAATTCGTAACAATTCATTTTGTGATTCGTTAAATTTTTCAGAAGAGTCCGAAATAAATCTACCGATAAGTGTAAATATTTAATAAATAATTCGCTTAATTTGCAGGAAGTAAGTTTAAAGCATATACAGGTAATACATTTTAAGGAATGAAAGCAGCATCCCTTTTTTGTTTGTCCTTTTTTTTAGTACTATTCCCTGCAGGTGTTCAGGCACAGTATATCTTGCCCAATCATCAGTATTTGTATGTAAGCGTTGCCGGGAACTACGGATATCTGGCACCCCATCATGAATCAATTAAATATTTTGTAGAAGACAATTTGAGGGGTTTTCAGATTGAAGGCGGGTGGAAAACTGCAGGACATAAAAAATGGCATCATGATCATAATTTTCCCAAAACCGGGTTAGGCTTTTATACTTCTTCCCTTGGGAATAGCGCTGTATTTGGTCAATCCAGAGCATTGTATGGTTTTTTTCAAACGGAACCTGATAACCCTCAGCAACGTATTCATCTCTTTCAGAAGTTTTCATTTGGGGTAAGCCATTTATCTAAAAAGTATAACCTATATGAAAATCCTTATAATTTAGCCATCAGCACAAATTTAAATGTATACCTTGCCTATATGGCAGGGCTTAATGTTGATTTAAATCAACAAATTGCTTTGCATACCGGCATAACTTTTACCCATTTTTCAAATGGAAAAGTAAAAGAGCCAAATAAAGGTCTGAATACCTTAGCAATTTCAACAGGACTTTCTTATAAATTTCATCAAAACCAGGCTTCAGAAATAATAAAGCCTTCAGATCAGGTAAATTACTATCCTAATCGTTGGGCGCTTGTTTATGCCGTAGGTTGGAAACAATTTTCCCGCAGGGTAGAGGGATATTTTCTTACCTCCTCCTTAGCTTTGGATTATACGATATTTTCAAGACCCACTCTAAGGATTGGAACAGGCCTGGATTTATTTTATGATTCTTCGGCCAAAGCGCTACGCGCATTCGATTCAGAGGAAATGGAAAGTGGATGGGAGTATTTTCGTGCTGGTTTGCATTTATCATATGAATTTATCATTGGAAGATCATCATTTTTGGTTCAGCCCGGCGTATATGTTTTTAATCCTTACAACAAGTATGGCCATAGTTATAACCGACTTGCATTTCGTTATCGTATGACGCCGAAAATTTTAACGCATGTGGGCATAAAGGCCCATTTCCCGGCCAAAGCTGATTTTTTAGAATGGGGAATAGGATATGCATTTTAATTTAAAAATTACATGAAAAATCTTTTGCTTATTCGTACCAGGGTTATCTTTATCATAATGTTGTTTTTAGGCATGGGTTGTGAGAAGAGCCCGTTTTTCAATGCCGGTGAGGAAACATCATTTTTAATCGAACTCGAAGATTTTTCAATTCTTGAAATTCATGATATTTTTGAAATTACTTTGCATAACAGTGAAGAAAACTATTTGAAAGTACATACAGGTGAAAATCTTTTATCAAAGCTCAATATCTACGTTGAGGATGGTAAACTTTTTCTTAAAGATGGTAATAAATACAATTGGTCAAGAAATTATGACAAGATTAGAATTGATCTTTATACCTCAGATTTATCCCGAATAAATATCCGGTCTTCGGTTTCAATTCATACACAATCAGTTTTTAAAACAGAATTACTTTCCATAGTGGATTTTGAAAAATACAGCGAGATTGATATGGAACTGGAAGTAAATAGTTTCAGCATTTTCGTAAGCTCTGATAATGCAGGCATGTATACTTTTAAAGGTTCGGCGGCTTCAGCTTCTATACGTCCGTGGGGATCCTGTTTTATTTATGCGGATGAACTGAAAATATCCAGGGCAAGCGTTCGCCACTCAAGCATAGGCGATGTTCACCTTTTTGTTACAGAACAATTAAAAGTATCGATGGATGAAAAGGGCAGGTTGTTTTATAAAGGAAACCCTGAGGTTGTTATTGAGAACCAAACACGGGGAACTATAATCCCCGCTCCCTAAGAGCCTTGTGCATTTGATAGGATTTTAATTTACTGATACCACCTTAACTAAACTCCTGAACAATACTTAGCAGTGAATCCGGAGTACCAACATTACCCGGGAATATTATATAAGGCATGCCGGGCCATTTACTGGTTTTGCCAGCGATAATTACAGGTACTCCCGGCAATACCTGACCTTTTACTTTGGCATGAGATATCTCCAGTGCATCTACAGCGATAACGTGAGAAGTTATGCCACCTTTCGCGATTATCATATCCGGAGGATGAGTAATGTTTTTTACCAGGTTAATTAAGCTCTCTGAGATGATTTTGGAAGCATTCAAATGATCCCGGGTTTTAACCAGTTTACGGCTGGTAAACAGCAAAACATTCTTCCTGTTTTGAAGCGCTTTATTCAGATCAGCGATAAGCTTATCCATATAAAGCGAAAAATCATCATTGTCTAAAAGTTGCGAAATGCTAATTTCAATGGGTTCTGCCAATCTATTTTTGATTATAGGCTCCAGTTGTGAAGTGGTTTTGGAGGTATAGGAACCGGCAATAATTAAAATTTGATTTCCTCCGGGTTT
>JBEPYD010000522.1:0-3322 GCA_041641575.1 Bacteroidales bacterium | reverse complement strand
GCCGGATGGGGGCGTATGCCTCTTTTAATCTAAAACAAAACCAAACTGTGGGGGTTAGGGTTGGAATCTCTTATCTCAGCCCGGAGCAGGCGAAAGAGAATGTTGCTGAAACTTCGGGCTTTACGTTTAATGAGATTTATCAAAAGTCAGATTCTTTATGGAACAATTATCTGGGACGCATAAAAGTTTATGGTGGCTTGCCATCCCAGAGGCAGACTTTTTACTCAGCTTTAAGAAATACATTTATAATGCCTTCTGATGTAACCGGTCAGGTTAAGGCATATCCTCAAAATCAAGTGCATTACTGGGATCATTATTGCCTTTGGGATGTATTTCGTACAGTAATGCCATTGCACACGCTTATAGTGCCCGAAAAGCAACGGGAGATTATACGCAGCCTTCTACAGGTTTATGAGAAGCGGGGCTGGTTGCCCGATGCCTGGATTGCCGGAGACTATGGGTATGTTCAGGGGGGCACAAACGCCGATGTTGTTATCGCGGATGCAGTAGTGAAAGATCTGGGCGGTTTTGAAGTTGAAAAGGCATTTAATGCCATCAAAAAAAACAGTACAATACCTTCTGATAATCCTGAAAAATATGGCAGGTATCTTGAAGAATATGCCTCTTTGGGATATATTCCGGCCGGAATTGTGACAGGAGCAGTTTCCCGCAGCCTGGAATATGCTTATAATGATTTTTGCGTGGCAGAGGTGGCTGAGAGCGTAGGGGAAGATGAAACAGCGGAGAAATTATATAAACGTTCTGGCAAAATATTTTCACTATTTAATGACGAAGCCAAACACTTTTGGGCAAAGGACAGTGCGGGTAACTGGGCAGATAACATAAGCGCCGATAACTTGCGAAAAGACCATTGGAACGATCCATTTTTTTACGAGGCTACGCCCCTGGCTTACAGTAGTTATGTGCCTCACAACATGAAAGAACTTATTCAGCGTCATGGTGGAAATGAAGCCTACACCATTTACCTCGACCGCATTTTTCAAAGGGACTTTGATTTAGGAAATGAACCTTTGTTTTTGCTGCCATACCAGTACATTTATGCAGGCAGGCATGACAAAGCTGCGGTTGAATTGCAAAACCTGATGAAAAATTTATTTTTACCTACTCCCCATGGCCTGCCCGGGCAGGATGATTCGGGTGCGCTCTCTGGCTGGTATGTATTTAGCAGCATGGGTATATACCCCGTTGCAGGTCAGGATATTTATCTGATAGGAAGTCCGCTTTTTAGCCGCACTGAAATAATGCTTGAGCAAGACCGGAAATTTACAATAATCGCACATAATTTATCTGATGAAAATATTTATGTACAGCGGGCAGAGCTTAATAGCGCAAATCTTAATAAAGCCTGGTTCAGACATCATAAAATTGCATCAGGAGGTACATTAGAGTTGTTTATGGGAAATAAACCTTCCGCATGGGCAGTAGAAAATGCACCACCTTCATTATAAAATATTAAAGTTTATATCACATGAAAAGCTATTTATATTTCATCTTGTTTTCATTTTTCATGACATTTTTTTCCTGCACAGGTTTGCAGGAGAAAGACAAAAAACAAACGCCAAACATTATAATCATTTATGCCGACGATCTGGGGTACGGAGATCTTTCCTGTTATGGCGGTAGTGGTGTTGAAACACCAAACATCGATAGTTTGGCTGCTGGGGGGGTACGCTTCACTGATGCGCATGCAACCGCAGCCACCTGCACCCCCTCAAGGTATTCGCTGTTGACTGGAAATTATCCATTTCGTTCCAAGGCTAAAGTTTTACCGGGTGATGCTCCCTTGCTTATTACCCCCGGGACATTCACTATGGCTGATATGCTAAAAGAAGCTGGTTATGCCACTGCCGTAATTGGTAAATGGCATTTAGGACTTGGCTCAGGCCAGGTAGATTGGAACGATGAAGTCAAACCAGGTCCCCTCGAACTAGGGTTTGATTACAGTTTTCTTATCCCGTCAACCAATGATCGTGTACCTTGTGTTTATTTGGAAAATCATGAGGTAGTGGGACTAACTGATGAGGACTCACTATTCATCAGTTTTACTGATGATCCATCAACTGGCAATCCTTTTTCATTACCTACAGGCCTTACACATCCGGAAGAATTACGAATGCCTGCAGATACCCAACATAGCGGATCAATCATTAACGGCGTAAGCAGAATTGGTTTTATGAAAGGAGGCCGGTCTGCTGAATGGAAAGATGAAGAATTTGCTGACATTTTTGTGGAAAAAGCTGATTCTTTTATGGAAAATAATGCAGATAATCCTTTTTTCATGTATTTTTCCTTTTCTGATATTCATGTCCCCAGGCTTCCTCATCCCCGATTTCAGGGAAAAAGTAAAATGGGCCCCAGGGGAGATGCCATTGTACAAATGGATTGGGTGGTAGGAAAAATTATTGAGAAAGTTCGTGCCTTAAATTTAGAGAACAATACGCTCATTATTTTCTCAAGTGATAACGGACCTGTTTTAGACGATGGATACGCGGATAGAGCAGAAGAACTTTTGGGTGACCATAAACCTGCCGGGAAGTTCAGAGGAGGGAAATACAGTATTTTTGAAGCCGGTCATCGTATGCCAACCATTAGTTACTGGCCTTCTGTAATTAATCCAGGTATCAATGATGCACTTTGGAGTCAGGTGGACATTATGGCTTCTCTGGCTATTTTAACACAAACAAAGATTCCTGAAGGAGAGGCTGTTGATAGTAAGAATATGTTACCTGTTATTTTGGGTGAGGAAGAGGAAGGAAGAGAATATTTGTTTGCTCAGGGATTTACCTATAGTATCCGCATGGGCGACTGGAAGTATATAATGCCTCAAAATCAAAATATAAGCTGGATTAAGGATAAGAAGAATATTGAAGGAGGAATTTATCCTTATCCACAACTTTATAATTTAGCATCAGACCCGGAAGAAAAAATTAATCTGGCAGAAAAATATCCTGAAGTCAAACTAAAAATGGAAAAACAACTACAGCTGATCATGGAATAGCCTCTTTTAGTACTTCTCATAAAGTAATTGAATTACAGATGATAAACTTAAAGAACAGATAAAATTGAACAAACTATATTTTAAAGACATATTTTTATCAGTAATTACATTACCAGTATTCATTAGTGCCTGCTCAGAAAGGAAAGATGTGGATCAGGATATACAACCAAATGTAATTATTATTCTTACCGATGATATGGGATATGGCGATATCGGCTATCATGGTAACCCATTTATTCGAACCCCAAATCTTGATCGGCTGGCAGCTGAAAGTACACAATTTTCAAATTTTTATGTTAGCCC
>JBEPYD010000521.1:0-3324 GCA_041641575.1 Bacteroidales bacterium | reverse complement strand
CTATGGAATTTCATTTATAAGTGAAGAGCAGGCTAAAGCTAACTTATATCGTGAAATTGAGGATTATAACATTCAAAATATTGTTTCAAAAGGCAGAGATGAATGGAACAAAGTTTTAAATAAAATAAGCATTGAAGGCGGTAGTGAGGATGATAAAACGATCTTTTATACATCTTTATACCGAACCTATGAACGCCCTGTTAAAATCTCTGAAGATGGTAAATACTATAGTGCGTTCAATGGAAAAGTAATGGAAGATAACGGAACACCATTTTATACCGATGACTGGATCTGGGATACCTACCGGGCAACACATCCGTTAAGGGTTCTTATAGAGAAAGAGATGGAATTGGATATCATAAATTCCTTTATTCGAATGGCAGAACAGATGGATAATTTCTGGATGCCAACATTCCCTGAAATTACAGGTGACAGTCGTCGCATGAATTCAAATCATGGCGTGGCCACAGTTCTGGATGCATATAGAAAAGGTTTAACAGATTTCGACTTGGAAAAGGCATACGAGGCATCTAAAAATGCCATAACTGAAAAAACATTGGCTCCCTGGTCTGGTAAACCTGCAGGTGAATTAGATGATTTTTATAAAGAATATGGTTATTTTCCTGCACTACATCCCGGTGAGGAAGAAACCGTTCCTGAAGTACATCATTTTGAAAGCAGGCAACCCGTAGCGGTAACTCTTGGTACTGTTTATGATGAATGGTGCCTTTCTCAAATTGCGAAAATACTGGGAAAAGAAGAGGATTATAAATATTTCCTGAAACGATCTTATAATTACCGAAAGTTATTCAATCCCGAAACTGACTTTTTTCATCCAAAAGATGATAAGCAAGCGTTTATAATGCCTTTCGATTATAAATTTTCGGGAGGTATGGGCGCCAGAAAATTTTACGGTGAAAATAATGCCTGGATATATCGTTGGGATGTTCCTCATAATGTTGCTGATTTAATTGATTTAATGGGGGGCAATAAAGATTTTGTAACAAATTTAGAGGCTACATTTAGCGAACCTCTTGGAAGAAGTAAATATGCTTTTTATGCTCAGCTACCTGACCATACAGGAAATGTAGGACAATTCTCTATGGCCAATGAGCCATCATTGCATATCCCTTATTTGTTTAACTATGCGGGGGAACCCTGGAAAACCCAAAAACATATCAGGAAGTTAGTAAATACATGGTTTAGAAATGACTTAATGGGTGTACCCGGAGATGAGGATGGCGGTGGAATGACAGCTTTTGTTGTTTTCAGTCAATTAGGATTTTATCCTGTTACACCTGGTATTGCGGCCTATAATATTGGTAGTCCGGTGTTTGAAGAGTCAGTTATTGACCTGGGGAATGGTCACACATTCACCATAGTGGCTAAAAATGCTTCAGAAAAGAATAAGTATATTCAATCTGCTACATTGAATGGGGAAGAATGGGAAAAACCCTGGTTTAGTCACGATGAAATAGAAGATGGAGGAACTTTAGTTTTAATTATGGGTCCCAAAGCAAATCGCAATTGGGGTGTCCGGGCAGAATTTGCTCCGCCATCATCTGAAAAGGTTGCGGAATAATTACATCATGTTTCGTTATAAGCCGTGATCAAAAAGAATTGAGGGTGATTCTCTGCTCTTCAATAACGTTAAGCAGAGTAGGGTAAAGATTTTATTTTTTAATTTAGCATATCATGAAATGAAACCGGATATGCTTCATCATATAATATTTTGTATTCCTCTATAAAATGATCATACGTTTTTTTGGCAAGACTATGTTTGCCAAGCTTTACAAGGGCTTTACATTTAATTTCAACAGCTTCTTCATTCACAGGATCAAACTCAAATACGGCATCTGCCAGGGGTATGCTTGAAGCCGGTTCGCTCACTTCCTGATGTTTTGATGCCCATTCAATTAACTTGTCAACTGCACAATTTGAAACTTCAGCCTTGAATTTATCAAGCCATTCATCAGAGAAATTTCTTAAAAAAGGTTTATTCCGGGTAATCTCAATCAGCTTCATAATTTGATTTTTAGTCACATTTTCGGAATGAATAACCTCATAGAAATAGGCATAATCAGCATAAACTTTTGAGAAATCAATATACATTTTCCAATATCCGGTTTCTTTGGAGATGTTGATGTTGCCAACCTTTGACAGCAACGTTTTCAATTTTGAGATATTTACAGCCCGATTGTTTCTTGCATCTTTAACAGTTTTATCGCTCCATAATATTTCTCTTAAATGTTCAGATGAAATTCCCTTACGCTCTCCAAAAGAGTGTAAAAATAATAGTAGGAATAATTCCTTAAGAAGCGGAGTAAACTTACCTGTAATATCCTTGCCTTCCTCATTGATAATTTGAAAACCGCCAAATAAAAGAATTTGATTTGTTCTTTTATTCTCCGTTTTATTCACTTGATGCTCATTCCCGGATTTTTCAAAGATCATGTTACTGTTTGTTGAATCTGCAGTATTACCGGCATGAGGAGGCTGTGAACTGGTTGGCTGGGAAGTGGAGATGTTATGTTTAATCGGGTTTTTCCGCCTTCTTTTTATAAATATATAGCTTAAGCCTGCAATAAAAATGATTGCAAATAAGCCAATAATTAGTACTAAAGTCTTACTATTATTTATATCCTTTGTTTCTTTGGGTTTTTTGGGCGGGTAATTCAGGCTATATATATCTACTTCACTGGTTGAATTATCATTTTGAAATATTACTGTTGCATATAGTTTTCCGTTTGAGGGAGAGAAGTATAAGTCAACAAATGTTTGTATGTCATGAAAATTAAAGGGTATTTTTTCACCCAAAGGTTCAAGCGTGTTTTTTGATAAGGATCCCTTATAGAGTTGCAAATAATTGTCATACTCAAATTTTGAAAATCCAAGGGCATAAAATTCATCTCCCTTAACAATTATGGAATTGGCAAAGCAAAACCCACCTGAATTATATTGCTCATAATCATGGATTTTTGTAATTTGTTTTTCATCAGGAATATATCGTAAAAGCTCATACCAATACTTAGGTTGGATAGATTGTTTTCCATCAATACTTCCATAACCGCCTATTATGTAGAATGTATCAGCAGATGAGTTTGCACCAATTCCGGAAAGATATCGGGGAGGCACCTCTGTGCTGTCGTATACTTCCTTATATATCGTACCATTCTTAATATCAATGTTATATATGTCATTTTTATAGGTATGCCATCCATATCCTCCAAAAAGCTTAATTGTGGTATCCTTTGGATATAATACATAATTATGCTGCCAGTAATCTGTCAGACTTTGGTCAGGCGGGAAATATCGTGACCAGCT
>JBEPYD010000520.1:0-3325 GCA_041641575.1 Bacteroidales bacterium | reverse complement strand
AATTTTTTACCGTTTAAAAGCGAATCGAAGCTTAAATTAACAAATTGTTGTGGGTAAAATGATATTATTTCAAACAAAACAATACCAGATTTCACTTCTTGCAAAATCAATTAATGCCCTTTTTTAGCAAATAATTATTTGGGATATTCAATTCGTGCATGGTAAACATTTCTTAACTTCTTTGTAAAGATTTCTTTTATGGTACTGATCTCCTTAAAAGTGATATTTGCATTGTTAAACTGTTCCTCTATCATTTGGTAATTGATAATGTTTTCTATAAGGTCTTTAAGTGACGAAAGGGTAATTTCTTTCATGCTTCTTGAGGCTGCTTCCACCGCATCGGCCATCATTAAAACAGCAGTTTCTTTTGAAAAAGGTTTGGGACCGGGATATGTGAATTTGCCTATATCAGCGCGCTTTTCAGGGTATTTTTTCACATATGAGCGGTAAAAATACTGCACCGCACTTGTACCATGGTGGGTACGCAAAAAGTCAATAATTTGTTCAGGGAGCCCGTTTTTTCGCGCTATTTCCACACCTCTTTTTACATGGTTAATAATTACCTCTGCACTTTCTTCAAATTCGAGATTGTCATGCGGATTTATATCTGAGGTTTGGTTTTCAATAAAATAAAGGGGGTTATCCATTTTGCCAATATCATGATAAAGTGCTCCGGTACGCGCCAGTAATGGGTTGCCGCCAATCTGGAAAATGGCTTCCTCAGATAGGTTGGCAACCTGTAGCGAATGTTGAAAAGTACCCGGGGCTTTCTCTGCCAGTTTCCGTAACAGGGGTTGGTTTGTGTCTGATAATTCCATTAAAGTGGCATCAGATAAGAAGCCAAATGTTTTTTCAAAAATATATATCAGCGGGTAAGAGGTAAGGATAAGCAAACCGTTGCCACCAAACCAAAGAAGTGTTTTCCACTCAATATTCTGCAGGCCTGCTTCCTGAATTATTCCTAATCCGGTATAAAGAATGCTGTATGTGATAAAAGTAAGTACAGCGGTGAGGAATAATTTTCCCCGACGATACAGGTTGGTAAGGCTGAAAATGGCAACAATTCCTGCCATTATGTGCAGAAAAACAAACTCAAAGCTGTTGGGAGCCCAAAATCCGATCAGTAATATGGTAATAATGTGAATGAAAAGCGCCAGCCTTGCATCGTAAAATGTTTTAATAATTATAGGCACCAAAGCAAATGGAACCACGTAAATGCTAATGAGGTTGTACTTTACACTCATGCTTGCTACAAACCCAATGAGCAATACCAAAAGAAGGATAAAGGCGGTTTTAAGCCTGTCCTGAAGAATTTCTTTTCTAAAATTTAGCAGAAAAAGAAAAAGAACAATAAAAACAGCTACTACCAGCATACTTTGGCCAATGATAACCATATAAAACTGGTTTGATCCACCCACCTGTTTTTCATATTCACGTTTTAGGGATTCCAAAATTCTAAAGTTCTCATTATCTACAAGTTCTCCTTTAGATACAATTCTTTCGCCTGCCTGTACCATTCCTTTAGTAAGAGAAATATCCTCTATAAGTGCCTCTTTAGCGGCCCGGGATGTGGTTTCGTCGTATGCCAGATTAGGATTGATGAAATTATTTAACTGCAGATCACGGAAAAATTTGAGTAAATTTTTTGGATTACGAATGGTGTCAATTGAATTTACCGTTCTTTCCAGCTGTTCAGTGAAATAAGTATAAGCTTCTTTTTGGGTGAAAACCTCATCAGAGTTGGTAGCTTCTGCAATATTGTTTTCTACAATTACAATATCGCCTTCAGCATCCCGGGCCTGTTGCAGAATTTCATTATTATCAGCAATGCCTTTAGAGTAAATGAAGGATAATATCCGGGTAGGAATTTTCAGGTATGATTCTGCAACTTTTCTGCTGGTCTTTAGCTGATTATTTCCTTTGGCCGCTTGCGACCATTCCGCCATGTAGGTTTTTCTAAAATCTTCTTTTTGCTGCATTGCTCTATTTGTGTCCCGCAAATAATAGGGGCGAAAATCAAAAAGCAGACTGTCCCGCTCATTTGCGATCTCTGTTTCTGACTTATAAATAGGGAAGTCAAAAGGTGCAATTAAGACTTCATGCATCCAGGGCTTGCCCTTCTGAAATTCATAACGAAAGCTTCCTTCGCGTGGAAATAAATAAACAAAAATTGCGGCTGCCAGGAGAAATAGAAATGCTTTAAAAAAATCATCAAAATTTTTCTTGAGGAATATAAAAAATCTTTTCACAATGTCGGTGTCCTTGGTTTATATTCTGAGATATTGATTCTACTTATTTTTATTCAAATTTAATATATATAAGTCAAAACATACAGATTGATTGCATTGTTTAGTTGCAATATTTTTCATCCTCTGCTTTACGGGTTGGTTTTCAGTTGTTAGTGCCACTAAATAAAAAATCCTGATCATTGGAAAATTTCAATAATCAGGATGATAAGTTTGTTAAAAATGAGTAAAATTTTTTATTTGAAATCAATCATGGCTTTCATTACGCCATCTTTGTATCCAGTAACCAGGTCAAAGGCGTCTTTGGTATTATTAAAATCAAATCGATGCGTAACCATTTTATCCACTTCAATGGTTTTGTTTGCCATCATATCTAATGAGGGCTGAACGCAATCTACCTGCCGGCGTACATTCTGTACACATATTTCTTTGTGTCGCATTTTATCCACACTAAACGACCACCGGTTAAATTCAGGGATGCCAATTATCATTAGTTTACCTCCGGGCTTTAACATATCTATGGCATGGTCTATAGCTTCCTGCTGTCCGCAGCATTCAAATACCACATCAAGCAATTCAGGTGCATCTTCAGCAAATTTTTTCACCGGGTCTTCATTATCAATATTGGAAGTCATATATGCACCGGCTTCTTTAGCCAGGGCCAAACGTGCATCAATTTTATCGGTGACATAAACTTTTTCAGCTCCCTGTGCCACTGCAGGCAGCAACACACTCATACCAATGGGGCCAAAACCAAGTATGCCTACTTTTGCATTTTTTATGGGAATTGACTTCTTAACAGCGTAAACACCTATAGCTAATGGTTCCGAAATGGCAGCTTCATCATAGGTCATTGATGAAGGTATGGGGAAACAACTTTCTTCTGGCATAACAATAAACTCTGAGAGACACCCATCTGCCTGCCCCGGACAGCCCAGGAAAGTAAGTTTACGACAGGTATGATGCCTTCCTGCCAGGCACTGATCACACTCCCAGCAAGGCATGGCTGGTTCAATGGCAATGCGGTCGCCGGGTTTTACTTTTGTAACGGCAGGCCCAACCTCCACTACCTCACCAGA
>JBEPYD010000519.1:0-3326 GCA_041641575.1 Bacteroidales bacterium | reverse complement strand
ATAAGTTTTTATACGGGGTTATTTAAAAAGGTTTAGGTAAAAAGGCATATTTTTTCCGGATTTTCAGATTATTCTAAATAAAAATCTTCAAAGCCCAATTCAATATGGTGCATTCTGAGTAAATTTAGTTATTTTCGAAAATGCTTAATTTCAGGAGAAATATGCTGATTTTTCACAGGTAAATCCCGAATAAAAAATGTTTAAGCAGCTACAATTAGAAAACTTATTTCAAAATATGATGATACTTAATTTACCAAAACCTGTATTTCTTGCTGTCTTTATCGCCCTCATTACATTTTCCTGCAGCAATGGCCAACAGGATACAAATGCAACACAGACTTTTACTGCTGAAGAACAAACTGATACTATTTCTCAGCACATTGCCATTGCGCCTGAAGATTCCCTAACGCTTAAAGCGTTATTGCAAAAAGCCAGGATGGAGCAGTGGGACACCTTGCCACGGGAGGAACTGATTTCAGAGGTGGCAAAGCATTTTTTACGTACACGCTATGTGGCAGGTTCTTTGGAACAGCCCGGAGAAGAAAGGCTTGTAATTAATCTTCAGGGACTGGATTGTACCACATATTTGGAAAATGTACTGGCCATTTCAAAGATTATTTCAAATAAAGCTTTTTCTTTTCCTGATTTTTCCCAACAACTAACCAATATACGATACCGTGAGGGTAAAATTGAAGAATATCCTTCCAGATTACATTACTTTACAGACTGGTTGCACGATAATATAGAAAAAGGAAATATCGACCTGGTGAAGCTTTCAGAATTGGCCGAGCCACTGGAGAAGCAGATTAATTTTATGACCCAACATACAGGAAGCTATGAAAAGCTTAGCGATACCGCATTTATAAGTGCCATACAGGCCCAGGAGGCAGAAATTAACGGGCGCGATGTATTTTATCTTCCCCAGGAGAAGATACATCTGGCCGAGAACCTTATTTCCAGCGGAGATATTATTGCTATAACCACTTCCATACCCGGACTGGACGTAATGCATGTGGGACTTGCCATAAAAGAAAATAATAAGCTTCATCTGATTCATGCTTCCTCCAGCCTTAAAGAAGTTGTTATTTCAGAAAAATCGTTGGCCAATTTTGTAAAAAGCAATAAAAACATGAATGGAATTATTGTGGCGCGGGCACGGATATAAAAAGTAATATATATAACTAAAAACACAGGTATGAATCATATTACAAGGATTTTAGCGCCTTTAACTCCGTTGCTATTGGCCGGATGTTCGGTTGAAAAAGCGCATCATCCGGAAAAACCAAATATTCTCTTAATTGTAGTCGATGATTTGGGATACAAAGATTTAAGCTGCTATGGTGCCAATCTAGTGGAAACCCCCAATGTGGATAAACTTGCCGCAGAAGGCGTAAGATTTACCAATGCCTATGCGTCCTGCCCGGTTTGCTCGCCCACCAGGGCAAGCTTATTAACCGGAAAAAATCCCGTGGCAGTAGACATTACTGACTGGATACCCGGACACCAGGAGAATAAAATCCAACCATGGCATAAGTTTATTGTTCCTGAATTTAACTGGCAACTGCCACATGAGGAAGTTACCATTGCCGAAAAACTTAAACAAAAAGGTTATGCCACTGCTTCTATTGGTAAATGGCATTTGGGTGGTGAAGGCTATTTACCCACAGAACAGGGGTTTGATATTAATATTGCCGGTAACCATAAAGGTTTGCCGCCTACCTATTACTATCCATATTATGTAGATTCTGCAAAGGCTGCTAAAAATCCCTGGCTTGATTTTAGAATTACCCATCTCCCGCTTACCGGAGATAGTCTTTATTTAACGGATCGCTTAACCGAAGAAGCCATTCAATATATAAAAAAGCAAAAAGACAGTGCTTTTTTCCTCTACCTGCCTTTCTATACGGTGCATACGCCTGTTGAAGGAAGACCAGACCTGGTTAAAAAATATGAACAAAAGATAGCAGAAAATAATGATTCAATTATTCGAAATCCTCACTTTTTAGCCATGGTAGAATGCATGGATGAAAATATCGGGGAGCTTTTACATGTACTTGACTCACTTGCTATTCGGGAAAATACACTCGTTATATTTGTTTCTGATAATGGAGGGTTGATCAGGCGGGGAGAAAATGGAGAATACCGGGCCTCCTATAATTATCCTTTGCGTGCCGGCAAAGGAACCCTATATGAAGGTGGTCTGCGGGTTCCCACCATATTTAATTGGCCGGAAAAATTAAAAAGTGGGTTTGAATCTGATGAACTTATTATCAGCACGGATATTTATCCTACCATTATGGAGCTTTTGAACCTTACCAGTGAAGAAAAAATTGAAGGGGTAAGCTTGCTGAATCATTTAACTGAAGGAGCAGCCATAGAGCGGGAAACATTTTATTGGCATTACCCGCATTACCATAAAACCAATCCGGGATCTGTAATACGTGATGGCGATTATAAACTTATTCATTATCATGAAAATGATATGAAGGAATTGTATAATTTAAAAGTGGATGTTCAGGAAAGCACTAATCTTGCCGGTGAAATGCCGGAGAAAGCAGATTCACTCTTCCAAAAATTAAATGCCTGGCTGAAAAATGAGAATGCCAAAATGCCCACACCTAATCCGGATTACCAAAGTAATTAACACTATTCAATAGTTTTTTTATACCATGAAAAACAAAAGTTTTCCAATTGTTATTTTATTTATCTCGTTAATTACCCTGACATGCCAGAATTCTAATGATGGCAAAGATGAAAATGCTGACAAAACAGCCTCAAATGAAGATATTCAAACAGAAAATCCCGAGGAAATGTACCGTCAACTTCAGGAAAGATTGCAAAGCGGATGGAATACCTGGGATAACCGCAGCGTACTAACGCATGTTTTGTTACCTGAAGGTTTGGGCATTATCCTTGGCCTTGAAGACATTCCAACAGGAAGCTACAGTGATATATTTTTTACCGGCAACCGCATTCCGGAAACGGAGAATGTTCGCACCATTGCACACACGCCTGATGGTTCATTTACACATCTTACACTGGAATGGAGAAATATTGATATTCGCGTGCGCACAGCTTCAAAAGACGAAGAACTGTATATCATTGTTTCACCTGATTCAAGAAACAAAGGAAATCTGCATGTAAAAAGTGAGATGATTTATGGCGGTGAAGCTGATATAAGCCTTGCTGAAAATAAAATATTAATGGCATTACCCGATAAAGAACTTACGCTTTTCGCTCAGGGGCTGAATACCAAAAGTGAAAATGATCAGGCGCTTGTATTTGATTTGCAGGAATCAGTTTACTTAGCTACTTCAGATATGTCC
>JBEPYD010000518.1:0-3347 GCA_041641575.1 Bacteroidales bacterium | reverse complement strand
GGTATCCAAACATCTGCAGATAATGTAATTTTTATATTAAGTACAACCAAGGGCAATATTGACCATTTGGGCACTGATAATGAAAAAGCACATCTTTGGAGCACTGCCAAAGTTGTACAGAATCATTTTAATACGGCTCATCTTCCTTTGGTAATTTCCAATGCCTGCATCAGCGGGGTGGTGGCAATAAATATGGCAAAGCGGCTACTGGCTGCCGGCCGGTATAATCATGCTGTGGTCTGTGGTGCTGATATTCTATCAGAGTTTGTTGTTTCAGGATTTCTCTCGTTTAAGTCGTTGAGTACAGAACCATGCAAACCATTTGATGCCAGCAGGGATGGCCTTTCACTGGGGGAAGGCGCAGGATCACTGGTGTTCTCAGTAGAAAAGCCATTAAATCAACCCATCATTGAAGTAATAAGCGGCGCCTCAAGCAACGATGCCAATCATATCTCCGGCCCTTCACGCACAGGGGAAGGCTTATACCTTGCTATCAGGGAAACTCTTGCTGAGGCTAATCTTTTGCCAGATTATATCTCCGCCCATGGCACTGCCACCCCCTATAATGATGATATGGAATCAAAGGCATTGAATAGAAACAACCTCAACCGTATACCTGTGAACAGCTTTAAAGGATTCACAGGCCATACCCTGGGTGCAGCTGGCACCATAGAGTCCATTTATGGAATACATTGTATGCGCAAAAATATTTTAATTAAAAGCATCGGATACAATGATTTTGGAGTAGCTGAAGAAATTAGTGTTATCGAAAAAAATGAACCAAAAAAAATTAATGAATTTTTAAAAATTGCCTCCGGGTTTGGGGGATGCAATGCTGCAGTCTTATTTTTAAAGCATGAGTAACACTTACTACATAAATAATTACGTTAAAATCAAACCAGAATACGTAGTGATAAAGGGTGATACCCATCTGCATAATTCTGATGAGCTCGATTTCCGCGGGTTTACGAAGTTTATTTATAAACATCATAAACTTCAGTATCCTAAATTTTTCAAAATGGACGAGCATTCACGGCTTGGATTTTTAGCTGCCAATCTTCTTTTAGGAACAGAACTTCATTTCAATAATGAGCAAACAGCTTTGCTGTTGATGAACGCTGAATCTACGCTGCTCACTGATATGCAATACCAGGAGAGCATAAACAATATTCCCAGCCCGGCATTGTTCGTGTATACGCTCCCAAACATCGTAATGGGAGAAATTGCCATTAAATATAACCTGAAAGGAGAAAACATTTTTCTGGTAGAGCCATCATTTGATGCTCAAAAATTGCATGACCAGGTTACACTTTTATTTGATACCACTCAAACGCAATCATGCATAACAGGTTGGGTTAACGTGGAAAGCCCGGAAAGCTATCAGGCCGTTTTATATTTAGTTGAAAGAATTGCGAATAGTCAAAAATGTATTACTTTTGAGCAAAGCAACATAGAAAGAACATTTCACCTATAATTATCCCTTTTTAACCAAAAATATTCATGGCGGAATTAACATATTCATTAAAAGAACAAATCATCGAACAGCTCAACCTTGAAGATCTTACCCCTGAAGATATAAACGAGAAGGATCCTTTATTTGGCGATGGCTTAGGACTTGACTCAATAGATGCCCTGGAGCTGATTGTTTTACTTGAGCGGGAATATGGCATTAAAGTAGAAAACCCTGCAGATGGTAAAAAGATTTTCTACAGCATAGAAACCATGGCGAATTTCATTAAAGAAAACCGTACAAAATAATCCGTCCCCTGCTTCATGAGAATTATGGTCACCGGTTTAGGTTTGATTTCAGCAATGGGCGAAACCATTGCCGAAAACCTTGAATCCCTGCAAAAAAAGAAATCCGGAATAGGGCCTATTGAAATATTGAAAACAGTACACCGGAATTCATGGGTTGCCGGAGAAATAAAGCTCACCAATACTGAACTGACAGAAATTCTGGAAATTGATGATACCCTCACCTACCCCAGAACCACGCTATTGGGAATTCATGCTGCAAAAGAAGCCTTTAAAAATGCCGGACTGGAATTAACTAATGGAGCACGCACAGGCATTGTAGCGGGAACTACTGTTGGCGGAATGGATCTGAGCGAAACTTTCTACCGGAGACCAGAAGAAAACCCGTCTTTTATTGCCACGCACAGTTGCGGGTTTACTACCGAAAAAATTGCTGATTATCTTGGCATTTCAGGCACCATGTCCACCATAAGTACCGCATGTTCCTCGGGGCTAAATGCCATTGCCTATGGCGCGAGGCTAATCCGTCACGGATACATTGACAGGGCCATTGTGGGGGGTACGGATGCCCTCTCACTTTTCACACTGAATGGTTTCAAAACCCTGATGATACTCGATGAGCAACTCTGTGCCCCTTTTGATAAAAACCGAAAAGGATTAAATCTGGGTGAGGGAGCGGGTTTTTTAGTTATAGAATCAGAAACTTCCTTAAAGGAAAGAGGTGGAGAAGCTATTTGCACACTTACCGGCTGGGGCAATGCCAATGATGCTTTTCACCAAACAGCAAGTTCTCCGGAAGGGAACGGACCATACATGTGTATGAAAAAGGCACTGGATCAGGCAGGCCTCTCCAAAGATGATATCGGATATATTAATGTGCATGGCACTGGCACCGAAAACAATGACCAAACAGAAGGCATAGCCCTGAGACGAATTTTTGGCAAAAAGGTGCCTGCATTTAGTTCTACAAAAAGCTATACCGGACATACCCTGGGTGCTGCAGGAGGAGTAGAAGCTGTGATAGCAGTATTATCGCTGCAACATCAGATGTGCTTTCCAAACCTTAATTTTTCAACTCCCATGGAGGATCCCGCACTGACACCTATCACGGAAGTAATTTCGGATAGCTCTTTGAAACATGTAATGACCAACTCCTTTGGATTTGGCGGAAATGATTCATCTCTCATATTTTCAAAATAGCAGTATGGATATCTTTATTAATGGTGCACAGGCAATTTCTCCGCAGGATACTTTTAAAGCAGAAAGTTTCCCTGAAGAAGTTCATACTTATGCCTCACGCATGACCATTATAAAGCCCGATTACAAGGCCTACTTTAATTCATTGGCCATGCGGCGCATGAGCAACATTATTAAAATGAGTACCACAGCTGCCTTTGAATGTCTTAAAGAAGCAGGGATGGAAAACCCTGACGGCATTTTAACTGCAACCGGACAGGGATGTGTGGAAGATACAGAAAAATTTCTCATCAAAATGCTCGATACCGATGAAGGCTTTTTAAATCCCACCACATTTATCCAATCCACACATAATTCCCTGGGTGCACAGATAGCTTATCAAAAGAAATGCTATG